>JAJDEX010000420.1 GCA_029259575.1 Planctomycetota bacterium
CCAGGACCCAGCTCGCGCATCTCGGGACGCTGGTAGCTGAGGATCGAGTTCATCTCGTTCCCCGTGTCGCAGATCAGCGTGACTCCCGACGCCAGGTACAGGGCATCGTGCTCGGGATCGTAGTGGGCGGACGCATCGATCAGACCCGGCGCGACGTGGAGCCCGGTGACGTCGAGCACCTCGGCGCCTTCCGGCACGTCCACCTCCGCGCCGATCGCGGCGATCTTGCCGTCCTCGATCAGGATGGTGGACACGGTGGGCTCGGAGCCCGGAGTCATCGAATGAACCGTACCGCCGACGAGGGCGATGGTCTGGAGCAGCATCATCATGGTGGTGTTCCGCGGTCCAAAGGTCCCACGGGCCCCCAGGGTCGCCTGGGCGGCCCTCGGGTGCAAACACCCATCCGGACCCGTGTCCCAAGTTCCCGGCATCTCCATGCTGGGCGGCTCCAACTCCCGCTGCCACGAGTTCGCAGGGACACCGGTTCCCTGTGCCCGCAGTGCGTAGTCCCCCATGTCCCGGCGCCTTGCGTTCCTGATGCGCGCGGTCCCCTTGCCTGTGCGGCTCCTGGCGACTGTGGATCCTGGCGACTGCGGATCCTGGCGACTGCGGCTCCCAACGGCGGACGTTCCAGGTCCCCCGAGTTCCGAGTGCCCCCAGTTCAGGCTGCCCCAAGTCGGCGGCCCTCGATACCCTGCGCGGCATGGCCCTCCCCACCATTCGCCTCGCCACGGACCGTCTGCCCCCTGGACCCTGGATCTACGGCCGCCAGACCGAACCCGCCCCCGGTGTCGAGAACGGCAGCCTGGTCGAGGTCCTGGACGATGCCGATCGCTTCATCGGCCACGCCCTCTACAACGCCCAATCCGACATTCGGCTGCGGATCCTCGCCCGCGGGAAGCGTTCCGAGCTGGACAAGCCGCGGGAGTTCCTCCTGCGCAAGATCTCCGCGGCCATGCGCCTGCGGAAGAAGGTGCTGCGCCTCCCCGAGGTGACCGACGCCTGGCGCGTGGTGCACGGCGAGGGCGACGACCTGCCCGGCCTCGTCATCGACCGCATCGGCACCACCTTCGTTTGTGAGCACCACGCTCTGGGGTTCTGGAACCTGCGCGAGGAGGTGGAATGGGCCCTGGGACAGCTGGACCAGGACGCCCACGTCATCCACCGCGTGCCCAAGAGCGCCCGCAACCACGAGGGCTTCGACCCCCAGGAGGGAGGCGGTGAGCCGGGTGACGTGGAGCTCGAGATCACCGAACACGGGCTGAAATACCCGGTTCGACCCGGTTTCGGCCACAAGACGGGCTGGTTCTGCGACCAGCGCGACAACCGCAAGACGATCGGTTCCCTCGCGGCGCGACGCGACGTCCTGGATCTGTGCTGCAACGCCGGAGGTTTCGCCTTGCAGGCCGCGGCCCAGGGCGCCAAGCGCGTGCGGGCCGTCGATCTGGACGAAGTCGTGCTGGATCGCGCGGCCGCGGCGGCCGAGTTGAACGACCTGCCGGTCCAGTTCCGGCACGCGGATGCCTTCGACGTCCTGCGCGAGGTGCGCTCCGACAGCCGGCGCCCCGATCTGATCGTGCTGGACCCGCACAAGATCATCTCGGGCAAGGCGACGCTGGAAGTCGGCCGCAAACGCTACCTCGACCTCAACTCCCTGGCCCTCGAAGCGGTGGCCCCCGGGGGTCTCCTGGCCACCTTCTCGTGCTCCGGAGCCCTGGACGTGCCCTCCTTCCTGGGCATCCTCTTCCAGGCGACCCGCAGGGCCGAACGCGAGGTTCGCCTCATCCGCCAGCTCGAAGCTGGGCCCGATCACCCCCAGCGTCCGGAGTTCCCGCGCTCGAGGTATCTCAAAGGAGCGCTGCTAGCGGTGGACTGACGGAGCTCCAAAGCCCAGAATACTGGACGTGCGCCTCCGCGACGGACTCAACCGGGTTCCGCGGAGGCGCCCCCTTTGCCGCCAAAATTCCCCGTTGGCGGCAGGGCGTACGACATGGCAGGGGCACCCCCAAACATGACTCTCTCGATCCTCGCGTTCCGTGACAAGTGGCAGGAGTTCGACGAAGCCTGGAAGACCCGCATGGGTGAAGAAGGCCCCATCGACGACATTCTGACCGCCATCAAAATTGCGGGAGACAAGAAGCGCATCGCGCGTCTGGTTCCGATGGTCAAGGAGGCCGCGGAGCTCTTCGAGGCCGGTGACCGCAGCGCCGACGCAGCACGGATGGTCGGCGCGACGCTGATCGCCGGTGGCAACCCGCCGGAGCTCACGCCCGACCTCATGCGCCTCGCGGACGCGGCCTGGTCCAAGGAAGATTGGTACGCGCCGTTCTGTGAATTGGCCGGCCTGGTCGAAGGCGCGCCCGACCTGCGCACGCCCTGGAAGAAGTTCGCCAAGATGCTGGCCTTCCAGCCGAAGACGCTGGTCTTCCACCCCGGAGGCTGGGGCGCGGGCGAGGTCCAAGGCCTCAACGTCGCCAAGCTCGAGCTCCACGTGAAGTTCGCCACGGGGATGCAGGATCACTTCCCGATGAATGCGGCGATCGACATCTTCGATTGCCTGCGCGAGAACGAGCTCAAGGGCCTGCACTTCCGCGACGGCGATGGCATTCGCAAGCACGCCAAGAAGGAGCCCCTCGACGTCCTGCGCACGATCGTCGAGCACCATCACGGCAAGACGACCACCAACGCGATCCGCAACGCCTTGATGCAGATCGGCATCGAGGGCAGCGCCTGGTCCGCCTGGTGGCGCAAGGCCCGCAAGCTGGCCGAGAACTCGGAATGGTTCGACGTCAACGGCACGCCGGCCAAGTCCTCGGTCGCACTGCTGCTCGACGCGAAAGACCCGACGGAGGCCTTCCGCCGCCAATTGCTGCATGCCAACGGCGTCGGCGAAGCGCTCGGCAAGGTCCGCGACCTGTTCGTCGGAGGCAACCCCGATGCGGCGCTCGTCGAGATCGGTCTCGAGGAACTCGAGCGCCTGGCCGCACTCGAAACGGAAGCTCTGCCGGAACGCTTGGCCGCTTGGTTGTTGCTGCGCGAGCATCGCGGCGAGACCCCCGAGCTCTGCTTGCAGGTGCTCAACGAAGTCCTGGCCGGCCCCGCGCCGCCGGACCCCTCGATCGCCGGTTCGCTCTGGGAACTCTTCCAGGCGCTTCCGGGCGCCAAGGATCAGGAGCGCACCGTCGTCCTGCTGCCGGAACTCTTCGGAGAGAACTGGCTCGACGAAGTGCTGCCGCACTTGCAACACGCCGCCGCCGGCATGGTGCGACCCCTGGTCGACGCCTACCTGCAAGCCAAGCGGGACGAGGATCTCAAGGGCGTCTACAACGCCTTGCTCTCCCGTCCGTTGCGTGCCGCTGCGCTCCTCGCGCGCCTGGCCGCGCAGTTCGAGACCGAGCCGCTGGACGACACGTTCCCGACACCGCCGCAGCGCGCCCAGGCCTTCCTGTCCTTGGCCAACCACCTGCACCGCCAGCGTCGAGGCAACGCGCACTTCACGCGCGTCTGCGCTCGCCTCACCGACCAGCTGACCGGGGGCGCCGACCCGCTCCTGCGACGACTGTTGTCGGGCTCCGAGTCCGCCGCGCTGCGCGCCGCCTCCCTGCTCTGCCAACGCGGTGTCGACCCCGAGGTCGATCATCTCGTCACCGAGATCTGCCTCGAGTTCGACCGTCACTTCTTCGCGGGCCAGCACGGTCCGTTCTGGGAAGGCGACACGATCTGGGTCACCAAGGCCGGCCTCGAGGCCCGCTCCGGCGAGCTCAAGGAACTGCGCGAGGTCAAGATTCCGGCCAACGAGGACGCGATCGGACTCGCCGCCTCCTACGGCGACCTCTCGGAGAACGCCGAGTGGGAAGCCGCCATGGAGGAGCAGCGCAACCTCACGCGCCGCGCCATGGAGATCGAAGCCGAACTGCGCAACGCCGACCTGATCGAGAACGTCGCGATCCCGGAGGACACCGTGTGCCCCGGCACGCGCGTGACGTACCGCGAAACGGTGTCCGGCCAGGTCCTGCCCGTCGCCATCCTGGGCCCCTGGGACGGTGACACGTACCAAGGGGACCAGGTCGTCTCCTATCGCGCCCCCCTGGCCGCCGGCCTTCTGGGACTGGGCATCGGGGACAACGCGGTCCTGGACCTGCCTTCGGGCGAGTTGAAGGTCGAGGTGACCGAGATCACGCCGCTCGAAATGGCCTGAGCCCAACTCCGACGGCCGGAGCGCCCCGGAATCACGTTCCCAGTGGACGTGCGGTTCGGGAGTGGCTCCCTCTACCGAGCCCCAGGTCCTGGACCTGGGGCTCGGTGGCATTTCCGCCCCGACTTGAGACACGACGGGGCGTCGAAACCTCGAAATCGGCCAGGAAAGACCCTGGGCGAGCTTGAACGTCAGTCGATCACGATGTAATGTTCAATCCGATGATCGCTCCCCACGTGGATCCCCCCGCCCTTCTGAAGGCCCTCGCCGACCCGACCCGCTTGCGGATCCTGGGCCTGCTGGAGCTCGAGGAACTGTCCGTGGGCGAGTTGACCCGGGCGCTGGGACTCTCCCAGAGCCGCGTGTCGAACCACCTGCGGGTCCTGCGCGACCAGGGCCTCTTGATCGAACGCCGCACCGGGACCTCCACCCGGGTGCGCGTCGTGCTCGATCGCGAGGGCGACTTCGTGGCCCGCCTCTGGTCGCCCCTGCGCGACGGGCTGCGCGGCATGGTCGATCACGACGCAGACCGCGCACGCCTGCAGACCGTTCTGGCCGAGCGCTCCGGCGCGGACGACTTCTTCGACCGCGTCGCGGGCCAGTGGGACAAGCTCGGCGAGCGTTTCGCTTCCGGCCAGGCCCGCCAGCGCTCGGTGGCCGGCCTGCTGCAGCGTGGCCTCGTCCTGGCGGACCTGGGATGCGGTGCGGGCTACATGGCGCGCGCCCTGGCGCCGCTCGCCTCCACCCTCATCTGCGTGGACCGCTCCGAGAACATGCTCGACGAGGCGCGCCGCAACCTGGCTCACGTCCCCGGGAACACCCAGGTCGACTTCCGCGCGGGAGACCTGGACGCGCTGCCCATCGAGGACGCCGAACTGGACGGCGCCGTGCTGGGCATGGTCCTGCACCACCTGTCCGAGCTGGATGCGACGTTGCGCGAAGTGCACCGCGCCCTGCGACCTGGCGGCACGCTCTCGATCCTCGAACTGCAGCCGCACAAGGAGAGCTGGATGCACGAGGACCTGGGCGACCAGCACCTCGGCCTCGATGCCACCGACGTGATCGCCGCGCTGCGCCGCACGGGTTTCAGCGATGTGCATCTCGAGCCCGTCGACGATCACTACTGCCCCATTCCCCAGGACGGCGGTGAAGCCGCCCACCTGCCGCTCTACCTCGTGCGCGCCTGCCGCACCCCCTGAGACCGACCACGAGCCTTGCCCCGTTGGCATGGCCTTGAATTCCCGCGCGTTCTGCACGGATCCAACCGATGGTACCGGGGCACCCAGCCCCATCCCGATTCCCTGAAGGGCTCGAAACGCCCACCCTCCCCATGACTACGACCAACCTCGTCACCGACTACAAGGTGAAGGACCTCGCCCTGGCCCACTTCGGACGCCAGGAGATCAAGATGGCCGAGGTCGAGATGCCCGGCCTGATGGCGCTCCGCGAGGAGTACGCCGGCAAGTTCCCGCTCAAGGGCGCGCGCATCACCGGCTCCCTGCACATGACCATTCAGACGGCGGTTCTCATCGAGACGCTCGTCGACCTGGGCGCCGAAGTGCGCTGGGCCTCGTGCAACATCTTCTCGACCCAGAACCACGCGGCGGCCGCCGTCGTTGTCGGCCCCAACGGCACCCCCGATGCGCCCCAGGGCATCGCCTGCTTCGCCTGGATGGGCGAGACGCTGCCGGAGTACTGGTGGTGCACCAACCAGGCACTGACCTGGCCCGACGGCATCAAGCCGAACATGATCCTGGACGACGGTGGCGACGCCACGATGCTCGTTCTGAAGGGTGCCGAGTGGGAGAAAGCCGGCGCCGTTCCGGAGCCCAAGGACTCCGACTCCGAGGAGTGGCAGGTCTTCCTGGGACTCTGCAAGGACAGCCTCGCCGCGTCGAAGACCAAGTGGAACGACGTCAGCAGCGAGATCCTGGGCGTCTCCGAGGAGACCACCACGGGCGTCCACCGTCTCTACCAGATGGTCGAGCGTGGCGAACTGATGTTCCCCGCCATGAACGTCAACGACTCCGTCACGAAGTCGAAGTTCGACAACCTCTACGGTTGCCGCCACAGCCTCGTCGACGGCATCTGCCGCGCGACGGACGTGATGTTGTCCGGCAAGGTCGCGGTCGTCTGCGGCTACGGCGACGTCGGCAAGGGCTCGGCCCAGTCCCTCAAGGGTCAGGGCGCGCGCGTCATCATCACCGAGATCGATCCGATCTGCGCGCTGCAGGCCGCGATGGAAGGCTTCGAGGTCAAGCGCCTCGAAAGCGTCGTCGAGACCGCTGACATCTTCATCACCACGACGGGCAACAAGGACATCATCACCGCCGCGCACATGGCGAAGATGAAGAACAACGCCATCGTCGGCAACATCGGCCACTTCGACAACGAGATCGACATCGCCGGCCTCGCCAAGGTGCCCGGCATCGTCAAGGAGAACGTCAAGAACCCCGCCGAGCACGGCAACCAGGTCGACCTGTGGAAGTTCTCGGACGGCCACCAGATCATCATGCTCGCGGAAGGCCGCCTGCTGAACCTCGGTTGCGCCACCGGCCACCCGAGCTTCGTGATGTCGAACTCGTTCACGAACCAGGTCATGGCGCAGATCGAACTGTTCCAGAACCACTCGCTGTACGAGAACAAGGTCTACACGTTGCCCAAGCACCTGGACGAGCGCGTCGCGCGCCTGCACCTCGAGAAGCTCGGCGTCGAGTTGACCGAGCTCTCCAAGGACCAGTCCGACTACTTGGGCATCCCGGTGGAAGGTCCCTACAAGCCGACGCACTACCGCTATTGATCGAAGGCGGATCGACGCTCGCAATCGCGTCGTCCTCCGCGCAATCTGAACGGCGCCGCTCCTCATGACGAGGGGCGGCGCCGCTTCCATGTCCACTTCACCCAGCCCCCCCATCGTCGGCCGCCTGGCGCCGAGCCCGACCGGACTTCTGCACCTCGGCCACGCGCGCTCGTTCCTGCTCGCCTGGTGGCAGGTGCGCTCCGCCGGTGGAACGCTGCGCATGCGCATGGAGGACCTGGACGCTGGCCGTTCGCGACCCGAGTTCGAGGCGGCCGCCCTGCGCGACCTCGAATGGCTCGGCCTGGATTGGGATGGCGAGGTGCTGCGGCAATCCACGCGCCACGACGCTTACCGGGCCGCGCTCGCACGGCTCGACGATCTCGGACGGCTCTACCCGTGCGTCTGCACGCGTGCCGAGATCGAGCGTGCGGTGTCCGCTCCGCATGCCGACGACGCGACGCGACGCTATCCGGGCACGTGCCTCGGCAAGTTCTCAAGCGAGGACGAGGCCCGCGCCTCGAGCTCGCGGGAACCCGCCTTGCGACTGCGCGTCGACCCGGGAACGACCCGGGTCGAGGACGCGGTTTGCGGCCCACGCGACTTCGACATCCAAGCCGAGGTCGGCGACTTCCCGGTCCGCACACGCGACGGGATGCCCACCTACCAACTCGCGGTCGTCGTCGATGATGCCGCCCAAGGCGTGACCGATGTGCTGCGCGGGGACGACCTGCTGTCCAGCGCCGCGCGCCAGCAGGTGCTGTACGCATGGCTCGGTCAACCCACGCCGCGCTGGCACCACGTGCCGCTGGTGGCGGACCTGGACGGCCAACGACTGGCCAAACGTTCGGACGCGATGTCCTTGGTCGCCCTGCGCGAGGCGGGCGTCGAACCCGAGGACCTGGTGGGTTGGGCCGCACGAAGTTCCGGACGGACGGGACCTTCCCGCGGGACCCCGGCGGACTTCCTGGGTTCGTTCGACAGCGCTGCGATCCGCCCCGAGTCCCCGACGGTCGGCCCGGCCACCTTCGGGCTCTGACGGCCTCGAAGCCAACGATTCCGGGGCCCCTTGCCCGCCTCGCACGTCCGTGGGCACCCTTGCCGCCAGATCCTCGATCGAAGGTTGGACCTGGGAGCCCGAACAACTAGCCTGCCGCCCCGCGGCCGAGCTCCGGCCCTCCGGCTCTCCTCCAGATTCGACTCCTCGCCTTCCTATGCGCCTCCATCACGCCCTCGCCCTCCTCGCTCTGGCCTCGCCCGCCATCGTCTCCTGCAAGGCCCCGTCGGGCTACGAGACCCAGGCCGACACGGCCGCCTCGATGTACGAACTGCACGAGACCATCGACGACACTCGCGTCCAGATGATGGATGCGATCGAGAACCTGCGCCAGATCCAACGGGACGCTGAGGTCGATCCGCGCCCCGCGTTCGAGACCTATCTCGACAACGTCAAGAAGCTCGAGAAGAGCGGGGACGGCCTCGCGCGTGCGGTCCGCGCGATCGAACATCAGGGCCAGGACCACTTCGACGCCTGGGAAGCACGCATCGAGCAGATCCAGAAGGAATCGCTGCGCACGCGCAGCCTCGAGCGACGAGCGGTGCGCCGCGACGATTGGCTCGGGCTGTTGGAACGCGCCCAGGTCTACATGGACGGCTACGGCTCGTTCGTGGTCGACCTGCGTGACGTGGCCACATACCTCGAGAGCGACCTGAACGCCACCGGCATCGCCACCGTCGCCGACGAGATCGGTCGCATCGAAGGCAAGGTCCGCGCAGAGCTGGAGCGCATGCATCAGCTGATGGATCGGCTCGAGGCCTCCGCGGAGACCTTCGGTCCCCTGCCGTCGGCGAGAGTCGAGGACGAAGCCGCCGACGAGTCCGACGAGGACTGATCGGGACCCTCACATGTCGAACGCCGCGCGCTCCCGGATCGGGGGCGCGCGGCGTTCTGCGTTCCCGCCAGGGACGGCGGGGACCTCCGCGTTGGGTCGCTCAGGGAAGCGGCGTCACGGTCACCGGACCGAAGGCCGCATCGACGTGGTGGGCGACCATCAAGAAAGAGCCCGCCCCCGGATCGGTCCCGACCTCGGTGGTCAGGTCGATGTCCCAAGCCACCGGCTCGGACGTGCCTTTCACCCAGCGGCGCATCTGGTATCGCGTGCCTCCTCCAGGTTCGTCCTGAACGCGCAAGCGGAAGGCATAGGTGACCCCTACCGTGAGCGGGGCGACCCCGTAGTGGTTGGCGATGGTCGAGACCCCGTTGTTCCAGGTCTGCCAGCGCGCGTTTCCGTTGTCCCACCAGCGATACATGAAGAGCCCGCCGAGCGGGAACACGTCATGGTCCAGTTGGGACGAGGCGAATCCGTCGTTGAGTCCGATCCAACGCAACCCGAAGCCCAGAGCATAGGAGTGGGCCTCCGCCGTGTAGCCGTTCGGGTCCAGAGCCAGCACGGTGGCCTCGGTTCGGACCTCGTAGTCCGTCCAGGCATCCGGACCGTGGGCTTCCCCGATGGCCGCCAGGCGATCGTAGCCGAGCTCGTTCGCATCGTTGCGCAGCACGGCGCCCAGGCTCGGGTGGTTCTCCAGGTGCCAGGCCCCGTCCACGATCTGCACCGCGTCACGAGCTTGCAGCCCCGCGTTCAGGAAGTCGTCGAACGAGGTCGTTCCCATGGTCCATGTCACATCGGGCGTGTGCTCGATCCGGATCACGGCCGACCGCACGTGAGCTTCGTCGTCGGTCGCCAGCAGCTCCACAGTCGTGATGTGCTTGCCTCCGACGAGCGGCCCCAGGAGCAGGTCGTCGACCGGGATCTCCAGGTTGAAGTCGCCCGCATGGGCCAGGCGCGGCGGATGGCTGTCGATCCACGGCGCGTTGCCCAGATCCAGCGCACCGTAAGGCCCGCCGTTCACGCGGTACTGCAGCTGACACGTTGCAGCGACGTCGACCTCGTCCAGGTCGGTGAGGCGGCCCAACAGGTTGAGATCCTGGTTGGCATTGCCTCGCGAACCGCTGTCCAAGACCCAGCTCCCGGGCTCGATCTCATCCGCAGTCCAGAGGTTCAACTCCGGCGCGTCACCACCATCGGCAGCGGACGGAACGATCGCGATGTCACCCCGCCAGGTCTGGTTGCCACTGGCGTCCTGGACCTCGAGCCGCAGCACATGGGGCTGTCCCGCAGCCAATCCGCGCAACGTGTGCGAACCGGACAGACCGAGATAGCCGGTCGAGTACGTACCCGAAGCATGTTGGTCGTCGAGGCCCCAGCGCAAGGTCGCGAGCGTCGGCTCGTCGGTCCTCCAGTTGAAACGTACGGTTCGGTCGTCCAGAGCGGTGGCGCGGAGCCCGAACACGAAAGGCGCGCGCAGGTCCACGCGTGCCGTGACGTCGTCGTCGTCCAACGGGTGTCCGGAGGCGCTGATCGCATCGATCCACGCCGTGTGGGGTCGAGCGCTGCCGCCACTGTTGATCGCCGTCGGCCCGAACTGCTCGAGCTGGAGCGGGAACGTGAAGGTCGCCCCGGGTGACCAGACCGATCCGTCCGTGGACCACTCCTGGGTCCAGATGTCGCCGACGCGCGACACGCGCATCTCGAGCGGCTGGCCGGTAGGCCATGGGGCGCTCTGCAGGACGTAGGCGACGTTGTGTTGAACGACTCCGTCAGCGAACGCGGCAGCGAGCACGTGCAGCCGGCTCTGATAGAAGGAGAAGTCGAACCGCAACCAGCGGTCGGGGCCTTCCTCGAAGATCAAGCCGTTCCCGGTTCCCTCCTGGTCGAGCCCGTTCAAGAATCGCGCCGTCACGGTCAGATCCTGGTCCTGCACGGACTGCATCAAGCGCAAGGACTCGTTGCCGTGGGACCACGGGTCGTGCGCCACCCCGGCAGGTACTCCGAGTGCGAGACCATGATCGAGCCCCTCGTCGAAGAACGAGACCTCTCCGACACCGAAGGGATCCACGAGCCTCCAGATCCCGAGGTCGAGGTTGGCCTCGACGAAACCATCCGAACGCGGCCCGGAAGCAGCTTCCGTCGCTGCGGCGAACGGGTCGAGGGACACCACGTTCCCCAGCGCATCGCGTCCGAACAGAACCAAGGTCTGGGAACGTCCCGCGTCCAGACCGACCAGGTCGATCGCGTGGGACGTCCCGCCCCCTGCCGCGAACACGCGTTCCATCAGCGACCCGCCTTCAAACCGCTCCAGCCACGTCTCCGCGTACTCGCTGGAATCGAACTGCACGCGCAGCGCGTGGGTCTCGGAGGTGATCGCAACGTTGTTCAGCGTCAGGTTGGACGTCGGACTCGGAGGCGGAACGCCAAGGCTGCCGCCCCCACCTCCACCGCAGGCGACCAAGGTCACGAGGGTCAGGGGGAGCATGGCTCGGCGGATCGATTCGAATCGGCGGCGGTTCCTCATGCCCAACCGTACCTCTGCTCGCCGACGTTTCTGAACGAAACCTTTTCCCGTTCGGTGCGCCTCCGGGCACGGCTTCACGGGGATTGCACGCAGAGGCTGAGTTTCCGGGAACGGGTGGTGCAGCTTGGGTATCCGCGTCCTCGCCAACGTGTCAGGATGGGACGCGTCCCGACGATTCGTCGACCACGAACATTCGCCCGCTCCCCGCGCGGCGACCAACCACCCGAAATCATGTCCCTGAAGTCCATCTCCCTCATCGCGTGCGTGCCCGCCCTGGCCGGCCTCGCCTTCGTCAACTCCGCCGTGTCCCAGGACGTCGACACCACGGCCCCTCCCGCCGTCGCCGCACCCGCAGCTCCGGCCGTCACCATCGACGTGCTCAAGGCCCGTGCCGGCAAGTGGTACCTGGTCGACGAGAACGGAGCGCCGACCAACGAGCTCGTCTCCGAGATGCGGATCACCGCGGGCGGCAACGCCGTTCTCGAGCTGCTCTTCCCGGGCACGCCGAACGAGATGATCACGGTCTACTATCAGGATGGCAACACGCTGATGCTGACGCACTACTGCGTCGCCAACGCGCACCCCCAGATGATCTGCAACTCGGCCTCGACGCCGGAGCGCTTGGTGTTCGATTGCAACGGCGGCGCCAACATCCTGGATGCCAACACCGGCCACATGCACAGCGCTGTGATCGAGATGGGTGATGCCGACCACATGAAGACCGAATGGACCTTCTTCGCCCAGGGCGAGAAGCAGCACGGGGCCACATTCGACCTCGTGCGCGTCGAAGATCACAAGGAAACGAAGTAGGTCCGGGACGAACGCGCCTCGGCCGCGAGTTGCCACGGGTTCGCGTTCCCCGACCCACATGCAGAAGGCGGGTCCCTCCATCGAGGGACCCGCCTTCTGTGCATGTCAACCTGGAACGGCTCAGTACTTCAAGCCCAGCTTCTTCAGCTTGGGCAGGATCACCGCGCGGCAATATCCCTGGCTGGAGTTCAGCGCGTAGTAGTCCTGGTGGTAGGCCTCGGCCGAATAGAACGTCGAAGCGGCGGTCACCTCGGTCACGATCGGATCGTCGAAGATCTTCGCGGCTCCGACCGCATCGATCATCTCGCGTGCAGTGGTGGCTTGGTCGGTCGAGTGGAAGAAGATCACCGACCGGTACTGCGTACCCCGGTCCGCGCCTTGACGATTGAGGGTGGTCGGGTCGTGAAGCCGGAAGAACCAATCGAGGAGTTCCTCGTACGGCAACACCGAAGGGTCGTAGGTGACCTGCACGACTTCCGCGTGCCCCGTCGTCCCGGTGCAGATGTCCTTGTAGGTCGGATCGGCCGTCGCGCCCCCCATGTAGCCGGACACGACCTGCTCGACCCCTTCGACCTGGAGCAACACGGCTTCCACGCACCAGAAGCATCCGGCGCCCAAGGTCGCGACGGCCGGCGACGGATCGCTGGCCAGCGGGGCGGAGTCCGGATCGACGTCCGAAGCGGAGTCCCCTTCGGTGGCTTCTTGATGTTCGTTCGGGTGATTCATGTCGCGCGTGTGCCGGGCCTCGCCTTCGGGATCCGTTCCCGTGCATGCGGTGAGGAGCAACAACGAGGAAAGGAGGGTGATTCGCATGATGGACTTGGGAGTCGAAGGGCCGCTGGAACGCGGAGCGCTCCGGACGAATCCCAACTACGCAGGAGCCATGACCTGTGACGGGTCAGGATACGAATCCGGGTGGTGGTCCGCCGACGGCCGCAGCGTCGACCGACACTCCGCGCGAGGTCGCCCGGCCGAGCCTTCACGGTTCCAGCGCGCTGGTCGGGCCCCCACGCCACACACTTCGGGCGTCCCCCTGCTGACGATCCAGTCCGCACATCCGACCGAGAGGCTCCTCCAGATCGATTCGAATGCGCGCCTGAGGGCCCCTGAGGGGGGTGTCCGGGGAAAAACCAGGAAGAACTGCTGCGAAGCCCCTTGGATTCCTATGCTGTTCAGCGGTGTTTCAGGTGCACCCTGCTCCATGCAGGTGACTGATCCACATCCTAGATTCCGGGCCATCGGGCCAGCTACCAAAGAAAACGATACACGTGAAGTCCAAACTCTACGTCGGCAACATCTCCTTCCAGTCCACCGCGGATGACATCCGCAGCGCGTTCGAATCTGGAGGTCGCACGGTCACCGACGTGTTCATCCCCACGGATCGCGAAACCGGCCGCCCCCGCGGCTTCGCATTCGTCGAGCTGAGCACCCCCGAGGAAGCTCAGTCCGCCATCGAAGAACTGAACGGCACCGATCTCGGTGGCCGCACTCTCCAGGTCAACGAGGCCCGCGAGAAGCAGCCCCGCTCCGGCGGCGGCGGACGCTACTAGGTCCTCGAGGACCCAAGCAGTCTCAAACAACGAGGCCCGCTCGACTTCGGTCGAGCGGGCCTCGCTTTGTTGTGCGACATCCGTCGGGAGTACGGCGTCGGGATTACGGTGTCTGTCGGGAGTACGGTGTCAGTCACCTTCCTCCCGGTTG
>JAJDEX010000043.1 GCA_029259575.1 Planctomycetota bacterium
CCGGACCTGACCCAGTGGGACTTCTGGTGGGGCTTCAACAAGGATCCGTACCTGAACCTCAAGGCGGCCATCCACTCGGGCGGCATCACCTCGGGCTCCGACGACTTCTTCCTCGGTGCAGGTCAGGCCGATCAGGCCAAGGACTCCAGCGCCCCCAGCCGGGAGCAGATCGAGAACCTCGTCGTTCCGGCCCTGATCAACGCGCTCGAGACCGAGCGCCAGGACGACATCCTCACCGGCGCCATGGTCGCGCTCGCCAAGATCGGCGACACCCAGGACGAAACGGGTGAGTCCAAGTTCCAGCAGATCATCGCGGGCTTCCTCGACGAGGGTTCCCAGGAGGTCGCCGAGACCGCAGCCATCGCCCTCGGCATCCTCGCCGACGAGCGCTCGGTCCCGATGCTCGTCTCGCTGATGAACGACGACGCCGCCGGTCGCAAGGCCATCGGCTCGACCCAGGTCCCGCTGCGCACCCGTGCGTTCGCCGCGTACGGTCTGGGCCTGATCGGTCACCGTGCTACGGACAACGACCTGCGTCGCGAGATCGCTCGCGAACTCGCGGTGGTCCTCGAGTCCCCCTCCTTCGCGACGCGCGACATCAAGGTCGCCGCCATGACGGCCTTCGGACTTTGCCCCATCGACCCGGCACCCGCGCCGACCGAGGGTGAGGCCGCCCCCGCGGAACTCAAGTTCCCGGAATCGGCTGTCGTGTCGCGCCAGTCGCAGATCGAATTCTTGCTGCACTACTTCGACGAAGCCAACCAGCGCAAGTACAAGGCGTCGCGTCACTACTTCGTGCGCGCCCACGCGCCCCGCGCGATGGCCTTGCTGCTGCACGACAAGAACGGCGCCTTCGAGCAGTTCTTCGAGTCGGACCTCGCGCGCAACAAGATCAGCGAGATCCTCCTGTCCGCCGTCGATACGCACAGCAAGTACACCCAGAACGAGCTTCGCCAAAGTGCGACTTTGGCCCTCGGCCAGGTCGGCACCTGCGACAAGGACACCAAGGAGATCTTCGATGGTGAGATCCGCGAAGAGTTGGCTCGCCTGATCGGCAAGGGCAGCAACCAGCAGGAGAAGCGCTTCGCCATGATCGCCCTCGCCCAGGTCGGCGGGGTTGGTGGGTTCGGCGAGTTCCCGTGGGAAGGCCAGGAGATGGTGCGCGACGAACTGCTCAAGCACCTCAGCCGTGGCAACACCCAGGAACGCCCCTGGGCCGCGCTGTCCCTCGGTGTCATGGGGCGCGCCATCACTGATGGTGGTGGCTCCACCAACATGGACGCGACGCGGGCTCTGCGCGCAGCGACGTCCAAGCAGAACGTTCCCGACCTCATCGGGGCTTACGTGCTGGCCCTCGGCCTGCGCAATGATGTCGAGTCGGCACCGTTGCTCGTCGAGAAGATGGAGCTCTTCTCCGGTTCCGACGGCGCCCGCGGTTACTGCGCGGTCGGTCTGGGCCTGATGAAGGCGCGGGGCCAGATCGAAGACGTCCAGGACATCGTCCGCACCTCCAAGTACCGCCCCGAACTGCTTCAGCAGGCGGCGGTCGGCCTCGGCCTCCTGGGTGACCAGGCGTTGGTCGGTGAGCTCGTCGGCATGCTGCAGAACGATGCCAACTCCATGGCCACGCAGGCGGCGATCGCCTCCGGCCTGGGGCAGATCGGCGACAAGGGTTCGATCGATCCCCTGATCGAGATGCTCGGCGACAAGAAGATCACGGCGCTCGCCCGTGGCTTCGCGGCCGTGGCCCTCGGCATCGTCTGCGACAAGGAGCCGCTCCCCTGGAACTCCAAGATCTCGGTGAACATCAACTACCGAGCGAACACCCAGTCGCTCACCGGCGAGGGTCTCGGCATCCTCGACATTCTTTGATGCATCCACCAGAGAGGCATCGGCCTCCGATCTAGTTACAGCCGCCCGTGCAGGATTTGCTCCGCACGGGCGGCTTGCTTGGAACCCCATCCACGCCCCACTTCTCCGCAACTCCCCATGTTCAAGTCTCGCTCGGTTCGCTTGCTCGGTTCGGTTCTCACGGTGATCGCAGCACTTGGCTCCACCGCCACGCTCGCTTCCGCCCAGCGCGACTTCGGTGCGATGCGCATGCTCATGGAGGCCGCGGACGCCGACGCGGATGGTCAGGTGCCTGCGACCGAATGGGCCGCGTTCGTGGATTCCCTGCCTGTCGATGACCGCGCTGGAATCACGCGCGGGGATCTGCTCGCTAGACTGCTCGGGCCGGCATTGGGCGTCGATGCTGCAGGCGATTGGGCGGTGGCCGACGCACGCGCAGCCCTGGCTCCGCTGTCCAAGGACGAGCGCGCCGGCATGACGTTCGCGGAAACGCTGGCGCGGGACGTCCTGGCGACCGCCTGGGACACGAACCAGGACGGCGACTTCACAGACTCCGAGAAGCAGGCCTTCCTGGACTGGCTCGAGGCGCGCGAGTCCTCGAAGGGTGCCCTCGCAGCCGTCATCGAGATGGCGGCTGCCGTGCCCCCTCCTGACGACAACCGCAACGCGATGACTCCGGGTGTGTTCCTCGTCACGCTGGAGGGCGCGCTCGATCGGAACCGGAACGGTCGTATCGGACCGGACGACCTCCATGCCCTCCACGTCAGCCACGACGTCGATGGCGACGGCACGGTGACGATGGAAGAAGTACGGTCCGCCACGCGCGCTGCGTCCCGCCCTCGGGGACGCAACTGGATCGAGGAGGGCGACGCGATCGACTGGGCCAGTCGTCGACCTGCGATGCCGTGGCAACGGAGCCTGGAGGACGCGCAGGCCCTGTCCGTCGCGACGGGCAAGCCCATGCTGATCTGCGTCAACATGGATGGGGAGACCGCCAGCGACACCATGGCCGCGCGCCAGTACCGCGATCCTCGCTTCGTCGAATTGGCCCGAGGCTTCATCCCCCTGATCGTCTCGCCCGACAAGCACCAGGCCCGCGACCATGCCGATGACGGGACGCGCATGCTGGATCCGCGTTTCGGTCGAGTCGTGGATCGCGAGCACATCGACATCGAGCCCCTGGTGTACGAGGCCTACTTCCAAGGTCGGCGGGTCGCGCCCCGGCACGTGGGTGTAAGTCCGGACGGTGAGATCCTGTTCGATCTCTACCTTCTGAACGATCTGTCCATCATCGACACCACCCTCGAGCAGCACGGTGTGCTCGGTCCGCTGCCCGTGGCTACGACCGAAGAGGAACTCCTGGCCAGTCCGGATGCCGCCCATCGGGAACAGCTGGAAGCCGCGTTCGTCGCGACCGGGGCTCCCGACCGAATGCGGCTCATCGCGAATGCGCTCTCGGTCACCCGCGAGGTGCAGCACCCCGAGTTGTTGCGCCTGGGCCTGTTCGGGGATCTCGAGGACGTGCGGATCGAGGCTGCGTGGGCGGCGGTGCGCACGCCCCATCTGGTTCCCGTCGACTTGTGGCCCGGTGTCCAGCGCGTCGCAGCGACCTCCCCCAACGTCCACAAAGCCTTCGTAGCTGCGCTGGAACGCGAAGCCCAGCGACGCGGAGACCGCCAGCTGCAACGCGCGGCGAGCCTCGCTGGTCTGCAGCTGGACGATGCGCAGTTGAGCACGTGGTCCAGGGCGATGCTGATCCTGCGCAGTGGCCCGACGGCAGCTCCCCTGCCCCGCGAGCTCG
>JAJDEX010000421.1 GCA_029259575.1 Planctomycetota bacterium
CCCGGTAGCGGAGCGACCGGGCCCGAATCGTGCGTTACCGGGAGGAAGGTGACGGACGCCGTACTCCCGGTACCCCCGACGCGGCACTCCCTTGAATCTAGTCCTCGCCGTCGACCTCGATCTTGCGATCGGTGCCGTCGAGGCCTTTCAGGTGGATCTGCTGCAGCACGCTGGCCGGCACGACCGTGCCCTTGCCATATCGCTTGCGCAGCTTGTCGATGCTCTCGGTCGCGCGCGCCAGCTTCTTGGAGGACTCGAGCCATTGATCGCGCGAGTTGGGCGTGCCGTTGAACAAGGTCTCCTGGACGGCGGTGCGCACGTCCTCGAGGCGGCTGACCTGGACACCCAGCAGGCGCAGCGCACCGGGCTCGATCTTCTCGAGCAGGCCGCGGGCGACCGTGTACAGGCGCGGGCCGAGGTTCGTCGCGACGTCCAGCGTCTTGGTGCGCGTGATCGTGCGGAAGTCGGCGTAGCGCGCCTTCAGGGTCACGGTGCGACCGCGCAGGCCCTTGTCCCGCAGGTAGAACGCGACCTCCTCGCAGAACGACAACAGGATCTGCTGCAGCTCCTCGCGGTCCGAAATGTCATCGACGAACGTGCGCTCCATGCCGTGCGACTTCTCCTCGCGGCGCGGCGACACGCGGCGCGGATCGATGCCGTGCGCCAGGTCGTGGATCCACAGTCCCGAGGCGCCGAACTCGCGGCCGACCTCGGCACGATCGCGCGAGGCCAGATCGCTGACGGTGCGCACGCCCATGCCCTCGAGTCGCTTCGCGGTGCGCGGACCGACGCCGAAGATCTTGCGCACGGGCAAGGGATCCAGGACCTCGCGCACCTCCCCCTTCTGGATGACGCGAAAACCATCGGGCTTGTCGAGATCGCTGGCGAGCTTCGCCAGGAACTTGGTCGGGGCGACGCCGACCGACGCGACCAGATTGGTCTCGCGCAGGATGTCGGCCTTGATGCGCTTGCCGACTTCGATCGCATCGCCGAACAGCCGCTCGGAACCGGCGATGTCCAGGAACGCCTCGTCGAGCGACAGCGGTTCGACCATCGGCGTGTAGCGGCGGAAGATCGCCATGATCTGGCGGCTGACGCGCGTGTACTTGTCGAAGTCCGGCGGCAGGATGACCAGGTCCGGGCAGAGTTGCCGCGCCTGGGCCGAGGGCATCGCGGAGTAGATGCCGAACTTTCGCGCCTCGTAGCTGGACGCCGAGATCACGCCGCGCCGCGTGGCGGGTCCTCCGACGCACACCGGCAACCCCGCGAGCGAGGGGTTGTCGCGCACTTCCACGGACGCGTAAAAGGCGTCCATGTCCACGTGCAGGATGGTCAGTCCGGATTCGGAGGGCATACGGGTGGCGCGGATCCGGTCTCGAGGGTCGAGTCCAGTGGCGCCGGGGGGATAGGGCGAGCGGGCTCCTCGATTCCGGGAGTCCTGGCCGCGATCGGGGGGAATCGCGGGGAAAGATCGTGCCCCGACCGCCCAGGACCGTCAACCGAGTCCGCCCCCACGGGTTGCGGTTCGAGACTGTGCCTCTACCCTATTCGGCCCCGGCCTCAGCTGGACCTCCCATTGGGGCTCCCCAGAGGTGCCTCCCGAAGGAAGACTGGGGCGAACTTCCCATGCGATTCGAACGCGTACGACTCGAAGGGCTCGGCCGAGCCCTGGCCGACGAGATCACGACCTCCGAGCAATTGGAGGCGCGACTCGAGCCGAGCTATGCGCGGTTGGGCCTCTCGCCCGGTCGCCTGGAGTTGATGAGCGGCATCCGCGAACGCCGCTTCTTCCCGAAGGGCACGCGCCCCAGCGCGATCGCGACGGCCGCCGCCGAGGACGCGTTGCAGCGCACCGGATTCGACCGCTCGCGCATCGGCCTGTTGATCCATGCATCGGTGTGCCGCGACTTCCTGGAGCCCGCGACGGCCTCGGTCGTGCACGGCGCGCTCGGACTGTCGCCGCAGTGCATGGCCTACGACCTGTCGAACGCGTGCCTCGGCGTGGCGAACGGCATGGTCGTCGCCGCGCAAGCACTCGAAGCCGGCACGATCGATGCGGCGCTGATCGTCAGCGGCGAGGACGGTCGCGACCTGATCGACGAGACGATCGCGCACGTCAATGCCATCCAGGATGGTCGCGTGCTGCGCAAGGCGTTGAAGCAGGCGTACGCCTCGCTGACGATCGGCGGTGGTGGCGCGGCAGTGCTGCTGACGCGCGAGGGCATCGGCACATCGAACCATCGCTTGCTCGGAGCCACGGCCCGCGCCGCGACCGAACACGTCGGCCTGTGCGAGGGCGACACGAAGGGCACCTCGGGTCCGTTGATGGAAACGGACTCCGAAGCGTTGCTGCAAGCCGGCAACGCGCTGGCCGCGAGCACGTTCGCCGCGTTCCTGGACGAACAGGAACTGACGCGCGATTCGATCGACCACGTGATCACCCACCAGGTCGGCGCGGCGCACAAGAAGCTCTTGTTCGGCACGCTCGAGCTCGATCCCGGCAAGGACCACCCGACCGTCCAGTTCCTCGGCAACGTCGGTTCTGCGTCACTTCCGCTGACGTTGGACGACGCGGCGACCCAGGACGGCCTGGAGCCCGACTCCACCATCGCGATGCTCGGCATCGGCAGCGGCCTGCACTCCTTGATGCTCCACCTCACGGGGTGGGCCCAACACGAACAGGACCTCCGAACTTCTCGACGGCGTCGGTCGCGCACCCGGACCCACTGCGACGGCCTCCGGCATCGGGCTG
>JAJDEX010000422.1 GCA_029259575.1 Planctomycetota bacterium
ACCTCGTCACCGTCGTGCTCGCTTGTCTCACGGCGTGGTACCTGCGCGAAGCGTACGTCGGTGAACTGGCCGGCGTACCGCTCGCCACCTATCGCGGGGTCTTCGCGATCACGACGGCGGTGTGCCTGGTCTGCTTCCACCGCTTCGGGATGTACAGCCCGGCCAAGAGCCTGCTGAACGTCGAGGAGTTCAAGGGCGTCGCCAAGGCCAGCGTGACCGCGTTCCTGGTCGTCCACACGATGCTCGTGCTGTTGCGCGGGTCGTCCGCCGACAGCACCAGTCTGCTGGGCAGGTTCGCCCAGACGCTGCAGTTCCAGGACGACGAGATGGGCATGGCCCTGTTGTCGTACTCGCGCGTCACCACGGTCAGCGCCTTCGTGTTCGTGCTGGGTTTCACGCTCGTTGCGCGCTTCATCTCGTTCAAGGTCATCCAGAACCTGCACCGCCGCGGGATCGGCAACCGCAACGTGTTGGTCATCGGCACCGGGCCGACCGCCCAGAGCCTGCAGCGCAAGTTCCTGTTGGTCCCGACGCTAGGTCTGAACTTCGTCGGCTTCGTGGACGACGACGAGGAGCGCGTGGGGGACGTGATCGAACGCAGTCGCGTGATCGGTACGCTCGACGACATCGAAGCCACGCTGGGCAAGTACAAGGTCAGCGAGGTCTTCGTGGCGCTCCCCGAGGCCAACGAGGACAAGGTCATCGAGATCGTGACGCACCTGGAGCAGCTGGGCATCACGTACTTCGTCGTGCCGCGCTTCTATCACCTGATGCGCTACAACGTGCGCATCGAGGACCTGGACTCGATCCCGCTGATCGCTCGCGTCGAACGCTACGACAGCTTCTCGAGTCGGGTGGCCAAACGCTCCTTCGATCTGGCCGTCTCGACGGCGGTCATGCTGGTGGCCGCGCCGTTCTTCATGCTGTCCGCCCTCTGGATCAAGCGCGACACGCCCGGGCCGGTCTTCTTCAGGCAGACGCGGATCGGCAAGGACGGTCGCCCGTTCCAGATGATCAAGTTCCGGACGATGCACCTGGCCCAGTGCGGGGACGAGGCGACCCCGAGCAGCGAATCGGACCCCAGAATCACCAAGGTCGGAAGAATCCTGCGGCGCTACTCGCTGGACGAGATGCCCAACTTCATCAACGTCCTCAAAGGCGAGATGAGCGTGGTCGGGCCGCGTCCGGAGATGCCGTTCATCGTCGAGTCCTACGGTCCCGAGCATCGCGAGCGACTGCGCGCAAAGCCCGGAATCACGGGCCTGTGGCAGATCTCCTATGCCCGCCAGACGGCGATCCACGACAATCTGGACTACGACCTCTACTACATCGAGAACCAGTCCCTCCTGCTGGATCTCGTGATCCTGGCGTTGACGGGCTTCGCCGTCGTGAAGGGCACCGGCGCCTATTGAGGGCACGCGCTCGACGCGCACCCTTGCACCGGCGGCCGTCCCTGGCTCTCATCCCAGAATCGTGCGTGTTCTCCATGTGATGGAATGCACCATTGGCGGCACGCGTCGTCACTTGGTGGATGTGGCCCGCGGCCAACTCGCGGCCGGGCTGGAGGTGCACGTGATCGCCAGCACCCTGCGCGATCCGGACTTCCCGGCCGACCTGGACGCGCTCGAGGCCGAAGGCGTCCACGTCGTGCGCCTGAACATGGTGCGCGAGATGCGCCCGTTCACGGACTTGCGTCACGACAAGATCGTGCGCCGGCACCTGAAGCGCATTCAGCCGGACATCGTCCACACGCACAGTTCCAAGGGCGGCGTGCTGGGGCGCAAGGCCTCGCTGGACACGGGGATCGGCGCGCGGGTGCACACGCCGCATACGTTCGCGTTCCTGTTCAGCGCGTTGTTCGGACCGCTCAAGCGCCGCATCGTGCGGTCGATCGAGAGCTACTACGGCGCACGCACGCACCGCACCGTGGCTGTCAGCATGAGCGAGGCCGCGACCATTCAACGATCGGGCGTCGTGCCCGCGGACCGTGTACGGGTCGTATCCAACGGCATCGACCCGACGCCTTTCGATAACGCCGAATCGATCGATTGGACGACCCTCGGCGTCGATCCGGCCCGTCCGATCGCGCTGCTCGTCGGCCTGGTCTACGCCGCCAAGGGGCACGACCTGGCGATCGAGTCGCTCGCGCACGCGGGCTTGCAGGACGTGCAGTTGGTGTGCGCAGGACCCGGCGACAGCGCCGAGTACGAAGCTCTCGCGCTGGAGCGTGGCGTCTCCGATCGCGTGCACTTTCTGGGCGCACGGCGGGACGTGCCGCAACTGCTCGCCGGCGCGGACCTCCTCTTCCTGCCGTCCAGGTGGGAGGGCATGCCTTACGTCGTTCTGGAAGCCATGGCCGCCTCGCGACCGATCGTGGCCACGGCGGTCGACGGCGCCCGCGACCTGATCGTCGATGGCGAGACCGGCGCCCTCGCACCAGAGCCTTCGATCGACGACGTTGCGCATGCCTTGCGCCGGGTCGTGAACCTGCCCAAGGACGAGCGCCTCGCCATGGGGCGCGCGTCCCGGGCACGCCTGGAGGGCCGCGCCAGCATCGCATCGATGGTGGACGGCTTGTCGATCGTCTACGCAGAGGCGCTCGAGGAAGCTCGTCGCGAAACGGAGTCCGCATGAAGATCCTGCACGTGATCACC
>JAJDEX010000423.1 GCA_029259575.1 Planctomycetota bacterium
GGTGGGCGATCGCGCGCGCCACGTCCTGGGCGGAACCGGGGCCTTGCACGCGCGTGTGTCGCAAGCGCACGGGATAGGCGGGCCAGCGCAGGGAGCGCGTGCGCAGGAAGTCACGCCAGGCATCGGCATCGCGGCTGGTGACGACGCCCACACACTTGGGCATGTCGGGCACCGGCCGCGAGCGGTCGAACCAACCCTTCTCGCGCAGGTCGACCTTGAGCTTCTCGAGGCGAGCCAGGAGTTCGCCCAGACCTCGACGCTCGACGCGTTCGACGATCAACGAGTACGAACCGCGCGGTTTGTAGACGTCCAAGCGTCCGTGGCAGACCACGCGTTGGCCTTCCTCCAGCGGCGTGCGCGTCGCGGCCGCCACACGGCTGCGCCAGATCGCACAGGACACCGCGGACTGCCCGTCCTTCAGCGTGAAGTACACGTGGCCGGAGCCCGCCTTCTTCAGACCACTGATCTCGCCCTCGACGGCGACGCGACCCAGGTCCTTCAGCCGACGCTCGATCTCTCCGGTCAACTGCGTGACGGTCAGGACACCGGCGTCACGCTCGTCCGGTTCCGGAGGTTCCTCGTCGAAGTCGTGGGCGCGCGGGTCCACATCGCTGCGACCTGCGGGTGCGCGACTCGCGGGAGCACGCTGGCCCTGGGCCGCACGCTCCGCCTTCTGGCGCGCCGCTTCCTGGGCGGCTTCCCGTGCGGCGTGATCGAAGAGGTCCATCGCCCCCATCTCGCCGCACACACCTCCGCGGGTCAACCTCCGTCGGCGCTCGACTCGTTCCGATCGGGCATTTTCGCCTCGAGCGGCGTGCCGGATCCGGTGATCGCACCCAGGGCGGGCTTGCGGTCCTTGCGTCCCAACAGGACGGGGCCACTGACGAATCCGGGCAAACCGGCCAGGCGCCATTCCTGGACGTCGGCCTGCGGGAGGTAGAGCGTGTAGCGGCCCTCGAGGAACGGTGTGCTGGTGCTGCCGCGCATCTGGACGCCATCGGTGCACACCAGCGAGACGCCGGTTCCGTGCGGTTGCAGCGTCAGGTCGTCGGCGAAGATGCGCCGGACCACGGCGTCGTCCTGGCCCAGTTCGACCAACTGGACATCCGTCAGGACGTCGCGACTGACACCGCCCATGGCAGCCAAGCGCCAGTGACCGGTGGTGTTGTCGCTGGCCAGGAGTTGGTTGAGTTGCGCACGCACCGCGCCCAGGTCCCAGCGTCCATCGTCCTGGATCACGTCGATCTCGGACGGGTCGAAGAGTTCCGGCAGGGCTTCGAGCCAGGGCTCCGGGTCGATGCCGAACAGCGGGACGCGCCGCACGCCACCGCGCTCGGCCGTCGGCCCAGCGGTGCGTCCGAAGGGCACTTTCAGCCCGTCCCGCATCTCGTAGCCGTTCTGGAAGACGAGGGTCACCGAATGTCCGGCGCGGGAGCATTCGAGATGCAACCGATCCGCCGCGAGCATGCCGGACGGTCGGCCACGGTTGTCGATCAAGCGCACGACCACGGGCCCCGTCCAGCCCTCCTCGGGAAGCCCGATCTCGAGCAGATCCAGGGCGCCGACGTGCTCGACCGTCAGGAAGGCCCGCAGGTCCATCAGGATACGATCGGCCCGCTGCTGGCGCGGGTCCACCGATGTGGTGTTCACCGCCTGGACCTCGGGCTCGAACACGGGGAAGAAGCCGGGTCGCTCGGGAACGTCCGGGATCGGAAGCTCCGCGACCAGGTTCGTGTACTCGAGCCAGCGCTGTTCGCGCGTGAGGCGACGGTCCTCCATCTCGGCCATCATGCGGCGCAAGTCGTTGTTGGTCGTCTCGAGGCGCGCGACGTCGCTCTGCAGACTTTGCTCGCGTTCGTGTGCGGCGCGCGCGACCGCCTCGGCGTCCGCGGCCTGCGATGCGTTCGACGTGAATCCCCCGCCCAGGGCGTAGCCCAGTCCGACCAACAGCACGACGGCGATCAGGAACCGCTTCATCGGGGCTCGCCCCCGATCTGGATGATCGGCCCGTTGACCGAATCGAGCGGGACGCTGTCCGGATCCAGGGACAGGCTCCACGGCTGGCCGTCGTGTTCGAGACCGACGACGCGCACGTCAGGTCCGGGCTCGACACCCCAGAGCACGAGCGTGCGACGGCCGTCCGAGGGCACGGCTCCGGCGGGAGGAGCGAACAGCACGGCGGTCGGTCCGGCTCGCATCACCGTGTCGCCCTTGCGAACGAGGGGATCCAGTTCGCGGCCGGCTGCGTCCAGGATCCGAATGCCTGCGAGGTCCACGGGAGCGGCATCGGATGCGCGCAGTTGCAAACGCCAGGGCTCGCCATCACGACGCCCGAAGCGTTCGCCCAGGGCCTGCGCCTCGAAAGCCTGACGCTCGTCGAAAGCATGCATGCGACTGAGCACGGCGGACCAGGTTCGATCCCCCGCATCCGCATGCCCGGTCCAGGCCGCGACCTCCGAAGCTCCATCCGTCGGAGGCTCGGCGCGATCCTTGTCCGAACCACCATCGCGAGTCGACTGCCAGATCAGGGCAACGACGACCGCAGCGAGCGGAAGCAGGAGGGCCAGGAGCCCGTTGCGGGCTGCGGAATGGGATTCGACGGACAAGGCTGACGGAGGAAGGACGGGATGGGAGGTGTGCCAGGCTGCCCTTCAGAGGGGAAGACCAGAAGGAGGCATACGGCTCGAGGCCGATCGCCAGGTGGGCGGCCTTTGGAGGAGGCTCCTCCGACGACCGAGGCTCAGTCTTCGTCCCAGTTCTTCTTCTTGTTCTTGTTC
>JAJDEX010000424.1 GCA_029259575.1 Planctomycetota bacterium
CTGACGACCGTCGGCCAGCAGCAATTCACCTTCGATGCTCCAGAACGGATCGGCCGAGGCCTGGTTGCCGCGCAGCCAGTCCTGGATGAGGCTCAACTTGTTCCAGGACATGGGCTGGCCGACCCACTTCGGCAGTCCGGAGTAGGACCCGCCATCCTGCTTGGGCTGCAGGTTGGCCCCACGCCTCGATGCGCACGAGAGCGTGCTGAGGGCCAGGACGAGGACGAAACAGGTGAGGGCGAGGTGATGGACGCTGCGATGCATGGATGTGTCGTACCGAAGCCCATGGGCCGATCCAACCTTGGACAACGATTCTCTGACTTGGCCCCTAGCCCCCGGGCTGGCACCCTCTCTGGGTGCTGAGTCTTCCGCTATCGATCCTGTGGCTGCCGCTGGCCCTGTCTCCCGTCCCGCATCCCGCACCTTCGCCCATCCCGGGTGCCATGCTGGGTGCCAGGTTGGGGGACCCCGCGGGGGCTGCGTCCAGCGCTCGCGGTGTCCGGCCCAGCCAGGACGCCCTCGACGAGGAACTGGAGGCGCTCCTGGCCGCGGAGCGAGCCGAGGCCGAGGGCAACCGACGCCGGGGTCGCTACGGCCCGGCCATCCGGATGTGCGAGGAGCACCTGGAGGAGGATCCCGACGACGCGCGCAGCGGATTGATCTTGGCCCGTTGCCGGTTCGACCAAGCGCGCTACGACGATGCGCTGACCCACGCGCGACATGTGTTGTCCGTCTGTGAGGACAGCCTGGTTCGAGCGGACGCGGCGCGCATCACCAGCGCGATCCTCTGCGACCTGGGACGGTACGACGAAGCGTTGGCGGCGCTCGAGCCCGGGGACGATTCCGTGCCGGTGATCGCGCCGGGTGAGAACCCACTCGATGCCTGGGCACTCGGTCATGTCCATCGCGAGCGCGGTGACATCGAAGCGTCGAACGTGCTCTTCGAAATGGGCCGCAGTGCACCCGCAGTCGGTTGGGAACAACTGCTGGCGAAGGGACGCTGCCTGCGCGGTCTGGGTCGCCTCGTTGCCGCATCACGCGCGATCGTGGAGGCCGATCAGGCAGCCCGGGCAGCCGGCAGCCCCGAAGCCGATGTGTTGGCCGAGTTGGCCGACGCGTACTTCGAGAGCGAGCGCGAGGTCGAGGCGTCGGGCAAACGCTCCGCGGGTCTGTTGTACCGCGATGCCCTCGAGCTGCATCCGACGCATGCGGGTGCGCTGCTGGGTCAATTCGCTCTGCACCGTTACAACCGCCGCCGGCAGAGCCAGTCGCCCGAGGAGATCCTGCAGACGCTCCTGGACGCCGCCCCCGATTCGATCCCCGCATTGGTCGCCCAGTGCGGCGCGGATCTCTCGGACGGTTCGCTGGTGAACGTCCGCGCGACGCTCAAGCGGCTGAGCGAGCTCGCGCCCGAGCGTCGCGACGTTCAGGCGCTGCGCGCCGGACTCCTGTGGGTCGAGCATCAGCGCGAGCGTGCCGAGGCGTTGCTGGCGGACCTCGCTCGGACCGGTCCGCTCGACTCCAGGCCGGAGCGCGCCGTCGGCACGTGGCTGGTCGAGCTGTACCGTTTCACCGAGGCCGTGCCGTTCCTCGAACGCGCCGTCGCACGCGACGCCTCCGATCACGAGGGTTGGACCCAGTTGGCGCTGGCTCTGGCGAACACCGGCGCCGAGGAAGCGGCTGCCGAGGCGTTGGACAAGGCCGAGAAGGCCGCGGCCGGACGCCAGGACGCGCGCCGCAACAACCTGTCCATGGTGCTGCAGCGCATGCGCGGCGATCACGTGGTCGAGGACTTCGGCGAGCTGCGCTTCTCGTGGCGGGCCGACGCCGGCGAAGTGCTGCGGATCTACCTGGTTCCTTTCTACGAGGAGGCGCGCGAGGACCTGGCCCAACGTTACGGGCACACACCTGCGCCGACGTTGATCGAGGTCTTCCGCCGCACCGAGGACTTCTCCGTACGTTCGGTCCTGTTCCCTGGCTTCCCCGCGTTGGGCGTGTGCTTCGGTCCCGTGGTGACCGCGGTCTCGCCGCTCTCGCAGCTGCGCGGGAACTTCTCATGGGCCCGCACCGGCTTCCACGAGTTCAGCCACGTGGTGCACCTGGGTCTCTCGCACAATCGTTGCCCGCGCTGGATCACCGAGGGCCTGGCGACGTGGGAGGAGGTGCGCCGCGATCCCAGCTGGACGCGCAACATGCGGCGCGTCCTGATCGATGCGCGCGCGAACCACGACCTGATCCCGGTGCGCGAACTCAACCGCGCCTTCCGCGGTCCGCGCATCCTGTTCGGCTACTACCAGGGCGGTCTGCTCTGCGAGATGTTGATCGAGTCCAAGGGCTTCGCGCCGATGGTCGGGCTGCTCGAGGCGTTCGATGAAGGCCTCGACCTCGACCAGGCGTTCGCGCGCGAGCTCGGGATGACTCCCGAGGAGGTCGACGTCGACTTCCGCGCGTTCGTGGATGTCCAGGTCGCGGGCCTGGCGCTCGAGCCGCGTTGGGCGAACCGACGCTTGGGCCGGTTGACGGTCGAGCTCGGCCGCCGCGTTCCGACGGACGAGGCGGGGCGCGAGCGTTGGATCGAGGGCTGGACGACCATCGCCTACGGTCGCTGGCAGCACGGACAGCGTCTGGATGCCGAGCAAGCGCTGCGACGCGTGGCCGAGGTCGACGGGATGGAAGCGCCGCGGGTGCAGTTCCTGCTGGGCGAGATCGCCCTGGCCGACAACGACTTCGCAGGCGCCAAGGCGCATTGGGAAGCGGGGCTCCAGGCCGGTGGGTTGGAGTTCAAGGCCCTCGTCGGCCTGGCTGCGTTCGCCGAGGACGAGGGCGAGATCGACAAGGCGCTGGAGTACCTGCTCGACGCCGAAGCGGCCTACCCCGGTTACGACGAGGATCAGCTCTCCGCCGAACTGCGGTTGGCCAGTCTGTACGAGAAGCTGGGCCAGCAGGACGAGGCGATGGCGGCGCGCGAACGCTGGCTCGACTGGAACCCCGGCAAGTACGACCTGCGCCTGCGCGTCGGGAACTGGCACGCCGAGAACGGCCGGCACGAGGCCGCCGTCGTGCTCTTCGACGAAGCCAACCAGGTCGACCCCTTTCGCCGCGACCTGCACCGACCGTGGGCGGACTCCCTGTTCGCGCTGGAGCGTTGGGAGGAGGCGCTGCGCGAGTTTCGCGTGACGCTCCTCGTGCCGGCCAATCTGGACCCCGACCATTCGGTGTACGTCGGTCCTGCGGACGCCTTGCCCCAGGGCATCAGCCCGATGAACGTGCCGCCCCAGATTCGCGCGACGCTGCCGACGTCATCCTTCGAAGGCCAGCCCCTGGACGCCACGGTCCGGGCCACGCTCCTGGAGCGCATGGCGGTCTGCTCCGAGAACCTTGGACGTCCCGAAGAAGCGGCGCGCTGGCGAGCTCAGGCGGAGCGCGCCGAGGATGCCCGCTGAGGATCGGCGCTGCGGGAATGGGCGCCGAAGATCAGAGCGGAGCGGGCGCAGCAGGTGCGTCGAGCCTCCCGCATCTCGGGGCCGCGGCTGACCCGCGTGGCCGAGAACCTGGCCCGTGACCCCTGGAATGGCTCGCGAGCGTTGAGGTCGCGCGCTCGTCCGGTGACAATGCGCGGATGACCGAACGGGCAAAGTTCGTGGTCCTCGATGGGATCGATGGCTGCGGCAAGACCACGCAGGCCGAGCGCCTCGTGCAGGCGCTCGCCTCCGAGACGGGTGGCGAGGTGCTGCACCTGCGCGAACCCGGAAGCACGCGCGAGGGCGAAGCGATTCGCGCGATCCTGCTCGAGCGGGACCACGTGCTCAGCGCCGGCGTCGAGACGTTGCTGTTCACGGCCGCCCGACGCCAGATGCTTGAGCGCCTCGTCGTTCCCGCGCTGCAACGCGGCGCCTACGTCGTGTGCGAACGCTTCCATCCTTCGACCTATGCCTACCAAGCGCACGCGGGCGGGTTGGATGCCGACGAAGTCCTGGCCCTCCTCACTGGCTGGGCCGGCGACCCGGAGCCCGATCTGGTGGTCCTGCTCGACGTGCCCGTGTCCCGCGCGCTCGAACGTCGCGGTGCACCGACCGATCGCATCGAAGATCGGGGCGCCGCGTTTCAAGAACGTGTCGCTGCAGGAATGGCCGACTATGCCGAGCGCATGGAGCGGGTCGTGCGGGTCGATGGCGTGGGGGATCCTGACGAGGTCGCGGCCCGAGTGATGAGCGAGGTGCGCCGTGTCCTCTGAGGTCTCCCCCGTGTTGCAACCCCCGCGTGGCCACGCCGCCGCGATCGAGAACCTGTGGGCCCTGGCGCGCACCGGTCGTCTGCCCCACGGCTTGTTCTTCCAGGGACCGTCCGGCATCGGCAAGTACGCGGCCATGGAGTGGCTCGCCCGCGGACTGCTGTGCCAGAACGGTCCCGGCGCACCGTGCGGATCGTGCGGCCCCTGCAAACGGCTGGCCGTCGGAAATCACCCCGACGTGTTGCGGCTCGATCCGGTCGCCGAAGATCAGGAGGAGATGACGATCTTCTTCATCGCCGAGCGCGACGACCGCCCGCCCACCGCTTATCAAGGTGTGAGCGTCGAGGATTTCCTCTCGTTGCGTGCCGGCGAGGGTGGTTGGCGCATCGTCTTGATGCGCGAGACCGAGCGCATGAACGAGTCGGCCCAGAACGCGTTCCTCAAGACCTTGGAGGAGCCGTCCCCGAACGTGCTGCTGGCGATGGAGTGCGGACGACCAGGCGCCCTGCTGGATACGATCCGCAGTCGCGTCGTCGAGGTCGGTTTGCATGCGTTGACCGAGGACGACACGCGCGCCGTGCTGGCCGAACACGACATCCAGCCGGAGGAAGCCGCGCTGCTGGCGCGCATGGGCGAAGGCTCGCCGGGGCGCGCGCTGGATCTGCGCGAGCACGGCGCGCTGCTGGCTCTCGAATCCATGGCCGTCGCCTTCCGCGGCAAGCGCCCACCGGCCGTTCTGCGCGCGGAACTGTTCGACGTCGAAGGCAAGTTCAGCGGGCGCACCGCCACGGCCCAGAAACGCTCGCGGGTCACGGAATGGCTCGACCTCCTGGTGGGCATCCTTCGCGACCACGAGCGGTTCCTGGCCGGGCTGCCGGAGGAGCGACTGCCCCTCGGGAACTGGGCGAGCGCGATTCCCGCGTTGCCGGAAGCGCTGCGTCGTGAACGACTCGAGCACGTGCTGCGCGCCCGCCAGGACGTGGGACTGAACCTCGCGCCCGAAACATTGCTCGAGCGGGCCCTCACGGCGGTCGCGCCACCGTTGGCCCCGTCCCGCTCCCCGTCCCGCCGCTGAGGCTTCGAGTTCGTGAACCATGAGTGATCCCGTGCGCAAGGTCTGGAGAGAGGACGGCCGCTACGCCTTCGAGGCGTACCACTTCCTGTTCTCGTCGCTCGACGAGGCCGTGCGGCTCACCGGCCGTGGGGACGAGGAAGGCTCGAAGCGGCACGTCAGCGGCAATGAGTTGCTGGACGGCATGCGCCGTCACGCATCGAGCCTGTACGGCCCGATGGCGGCCCGTGTCTGGCGCTCGTGGGGGATCCAGGAGACGGTCGACTGGGGGCGCATCGTGTTCCTGCTGGTCGATGCGCAACTGTTGAACCGGCAAGAGGAAGATTCCCTGGAAGACTTCGAAGATGGCTTCGACTTCGACGAAGCCTTCGTCGACGCCTACCGCCCCGACCTCCCGCCGGAAGGGGAACCTCTCGGCGGCGACGCTTGACCCACAAGCGGACGTGCTCGCTCACGTTCGCCGCTTGATCCGTTGGTGTCCGCCTCGGCGGAAGCCACCTAGACCTCCCGAGACGAACCATGCTGGAACGACTGCCCCGCGGGAAACGCAACA
>JAJDEX010000425.1 GCA_029259575.1 Planctomycetota bacterium
AGCACACGACGTGCGCTAGGCGAGCGGGCGCCGCTCCGACGACGAACCCCGGCTCCCACCAACGAGACGAATCGAACTCCGCGCGGACCACGGCACGCACCCAGACGCACCTCACCATGACGCTGACGCTCCAAACTCCGAACCGGTCGCGGACCCGATGACGCAAACATCGGGTGTGATCGATCCGGCCATCCTCGACCGCTTGTCGGGCCTCTCCCTCGTGGCCCACAAGGTCGTCGAGGGATTCATGGCCGGCCACCACCGCTCGCCGCACAAGGGCAGCTCGGTGGAGTTCGCCCAGCACCGGCCGTACGCGCCCGGCGACGAGCTGCGGAAGATCGACTGGAAGGTGTTCGCGCGCTCAGACCGGCTGGTCGTCAAGGAATACGTCGAGGAGACGAACCTGTCCTTGAACGTGCTGCTGGACGCATCCGAATCGATGGCGTTCGGCTCGCTGAACTGGACCAAGTTCGACTACGCGCGCTGGTGCGCCGCCGCGCTGGCGCACCTCGTGATCGGTCAACGGGACACCGCCGGCTTGGTCATCTTCGACGCCAAGCACCGGATCAAGGTGCCGCCCGCGAACGGCGCGCCCCAGGAAGCCGCGATCCTCAAGGCCCTCGAGCAGACCGAGCCCACGGGTCCGACGGCCGTCGGTGGCGCGCTGGACGTGCTCACGCCTCGCTTGCGGCACCGCGGCATCACGGTCGTCCTGTCCGACTTCTTCGACGACATCGAAGCGATCCTCGACGGTGTCAAGCGACTGGTCCACGCCGGTCACGAACCGATCCTGTTCCAGATCCTGGATCCGTTGGAGGTCACGTTCGACTTCGATCGACTCGTCAAGCTGGAAGGCCTCGAGGGCCTCGGCAGCAAGCGCATCGATCCCAAGGCGCTGCGCGAGGCGTACATCGCCGAGATCGAAGCGCACAACCAGGAACTCGCCCGTGCGGCGCGCGCTCTGTCGGTCGACTTCGTCTCGATCCGCACGGACGAGCCGCTGGACGCCGTGATCTCGGCCTACCTGGCCCGCCGCACCGCACGTGCGCGCGGAGGAAGGAGTCTCTGATGTTCCAGGGCTTCGTCAACCCCGCGCTGCTCGCCGGCATGGCCCTCGTGTCCGTGCCGGTCCTGATCCACCTGCTCAACCGCCAGCGGCACAAGCCCGTGCGTTGGGCGGCGATGCAGTTCGTGCTGGCCGCGCACAAGAAGACGCGCCGTCGTGTGCAGCTCGAGAACCTGTTGCTCCTGCTGCTGCGCATGGCCGCGGTCGCGCTCCTGGCGCTGGCGATCAGTCGCCCGTTCGTCGGAGGCTCGAGCCCCCTGGCCACGCTGACCGAGACGCGTCGCGACGTGGTGCTGATCCTGGACGGCTCCGCTTCGACGGGCTGGACGGACCAGACCGAGAGCCTGTTCGAACGCATCCGCGGACGTGCCCTGGGCATCGTCGACGAGCTCGACGGCGCGGCAGGCGATCGCGTCCACGTCATTCACGCCGGTGCCACGCCGCGCCTCGTCTCCTGGCCGACGCCCGACAAGGCGCGCACGGTGATCGGAACGCTCGCGCCGACCGACGAACGCCTCGACCTGGCCGCTGCACTCGGCGAGGCCCTGCGCATCATCGAAGAGGACGCCGCCGGAACGGGCTCCAGCGAGATCGAACTGCGCTTCCTCTCGGACTTGCAGCAGGACGCGTTCCTCGATCCGGCCCAAGCCATCCTGCGCCCCGCGTTGGGCGAACAACTCACGCGACTCAAGGACCTCCAGGTCGACGTTCTGGTCGAGGACCTGGGTCCGGCCAGTCCGAACCCCGCCAACCTGGCGATCCAAGACGTCGTGATCGCCAGCGACAACGCCACCGTCGGCGAGCCGCTGGACCTCGTCGTCCGAGTCGCAGCCTTCGGCGATGCCGAGCATCCGGCGTTGCGGGTCGGCTTGACGCTCGATGGCAACCGCCTGCCCAGCCAGCGCATCGATGTTCCCAAGGGGGGCACCGCCGAGGCGCTCTTCCGCGTCGTCATCGACCAGCCCGGCGCGCACACCGTCGATGCCGAGATCGAGGGCGATCGACTGGCGATCGACGACCACCGCGCGTCCGTCATCGTGCTGCCGCCGCCCGTGCGCGTGCTGGTGGTGAACGGCGAACGCGCCGACGCGCTCGAGGACGATGCGGCCGGCTACCTGGTCCTGTCCCTCGAAGCGCCCGACGAGAACGGTACGTCGACGCCGTTCCAGATCACCGAGGTCTCCCCCGCCGAACTGGCCGGCGGCGACGTCGACCTGTTCGACCACGACGTCGTCTGGCTCGTCGCGGCCCCGCCGCTCTCCGAAGCCGTCGTCGCGGATCTCGAGCGCGCCGTCGGCGGAGGCCAGGCACTGATCGTGACGTGCGGCAACTCGATGGGCGACCCGTCCCTCTTCGACGACCGCCTGTACCGCTCGGACGGCACCGGCCTCCTGCCCGCCGAACTGACGCACGTCGTCACGGCCGCACGCCGCGACTCCTACTACCGCGTGGCCACGTTCGACGAGCAGCACCCGATCCTGAGCTTCTTCTCGACCACGCGGAACAAGGGCATGCTGTCCAAGATCCCGGTGCATGCGTTCGTCCACGCGCGCCCGCTCGAGCGCGCGCGGGTCCTGGCCACGCTCGACGACGAGAATGACAGTCCCTTGCTGATTGAGAGTGACTACGATCAAGGCCGCGTCTACCTGTGGACCACATCGATCGGGGAATCCTGGACGCCGCTGCCGCGCATCGCGCCGGCGATGATCCCGTTGGTGCTCGAGTGGACGCGCCACGCCGCCCGTGCGCGTGCGAGTCAACGGGACCTGGCGCCCGGCAGCGCCGTCGGGCTCGAAGCCGACGAGTTCCCGCGCTCGCCCGAGCTGGTTGGACCGGCCGGGGGTCGGACGCCGCTCGACGCCGAACCGACCGAGACCGTCCGCGGGACGTTCCGCCTGCCCGAGATCACGGGCGACGCCACGTTGCGCGCCGGCCTCTATCGCGTCGTGACCGAGAACGGTCCCGAGCTGCCCTTCGCCATCCAGCTCGACGCACGTGAGAGCGACCTCGGTCGGATCCCATCCCACGAGATGGAGTCGCTGCACCCGGCCCTGAAGGTGCTCGCCCCCGACGCGTCCGGAAACGTCGCCGATGGCAACGACGGCAGCCAGGGAGAACTCTGGCGCACGCTCGCCATGCTCGCGCTCCTCGCGCTCGTGTGCGAATCCCTCTGGGGAGCTTGGATCGGCCAACGCCGACGGGTGATCGCATGACCTGGACGCTCCCGTTCGCCAACGTCCAAGGGGACGAAGCCATGACCCAGTCGTGGCGCCTGCTCGACCTGCCCGCGATGTGGGTCCTGGTCCTGGTCCTGCTGCCGGCGATCGCCCTGGTCGCTGCCGGCACGTACTGGCGTGAGCGTCTGCCCGGGCGTGCGCGCTGGACGCTCAGCGGCTTGCGCGCGCTCAGCTTCATCGTGCTGTTGATCGTGATCTTCCGACCGGTCGAGGTCCACAGCCAGGAACGCATCACGCCCGCCGAGGTCCTGATCCTGGCGGACGACTCGGCGAGCATGAGCCGCAAGGACGCCTACTCCGGCGACGCTCCGGCCCAC
>JAJDEX010000426.1 GCA_029259575.1 Planctomycetota bacterium
TGGGGCGTTCCGTCAGGATTCAGAATGCAGATGCCTGCCTGAGGCCCGAAGGAACCAGGTCGACTGGCAGGATGGAGCGAGATACGTCACGGAATGCACGGACTCACGAAGAGCGTTCCTCCCGGGGTGGCTCGACCTTACGCTGAAGGTCGGCCCCCGTGACCCTCGGCCTGCCCCCCTTTCCCAGCCCCCTGCCCATGAGCGAATCCGTCGCCATTCTGATCGTGATCGCGCTGGGGATCCATCTGGGCCTCGGCCTCCTGTGGTCCATCCCGTTCGTCCTCAAGGGCGTCGGCAAGGTCGACCCGGACGCGCGCGAAGGCAGCTGGGGATTCCGCTTGCTGATCCTGCCGGGGTGCATGGCGCTCTGGCCGCTGCTCTGGATGCGGTTGCGGAACGGTGGGCCTCCCGAGGAGCGTTCTCCGCATCGGGATGCGGCGCGAAGAGGAGAGGCGGCATGATCGCTCCGCTCCGACATCGGCAAGCGATGGCTGCGGTTCTGCTCGCGGTGGCCGCGCCTCTGCTGCTGGCCATGGGCCTTTCCGGTCGCGTCGCCCGCGACCTCGAACCCGAACCACTTGCGGAGGACTGGGGAGGATCCGTGATCGAGGAACTCGGCTATCGCTACCGAGTCACACGGAGAGACTCCGCCTCGAGCCCTGGCGCGAAGTCGTCCGTTCCCCACCTCGAGATCGACGCTCGACCCGGACAGCGGATCCCCGACGTCCTCGTCTATGGCGACCACGGACGGGCACCCGAGGACGCTCTGCCGCCCTCAGCCAACCTTCTCGGTCCTCTCGCGCCGCACCACCCCAGCGAATTCGAGCTGGAGCATCGGCTGGACGAGAATCCCGAGCACTACACGATCTACTTCGTGAGCCTGATGCGCACGGGCCTCCTGGGCCAGGTCGACATCGGCGCCACGCTGGGAGACCTCTGATGGGTCACGCCTATCGCGCCGTCGGCTGGAACCGACAGAAGAAGCGTTACGACGCCGCGCTCACCTTGGGGATCGTCGCCTACCTGGCGTTGTTCATCGGAGCCAGCCTGGCCTTCGATCCTGTGGCATCGATCGAGACCTTGGTGCTGCGCGCCTTCGGCTCCGCTGCGTTCGTCCTGCTGCACGTGATCCTGGTGATCGGGCCGTTGACGCGGATCGATCGTCGGTTCCTGCCGCTGCTCTACAACCGCCGTCACCTCGGCGTGGCGATGTTCGGGCTCGCGTTCCTGCACGGAGGATTCGCGACCCTGTACTTCCACGGATTCGGGGACACGTTCCCGCTGGTCAGCGTGCTCAGTGCGAACCAGCACCTCGACAGCCTGGCGCAGTTCCCGTTCGAGATCTTGGGCGTCGCTGCGCTCACGATCTTCTTCCTGATGGCGGCGACCAGTCACGACTTCTGGCTCACGAACCTGAGCGCGCCGGTGTGGAAGGCCCTGCACATGCTCGTCTACGTCGCCTACCTGCTGGTGGTCGGACACGTCGTGCTCGGGACGTTGCAGGACGAGACCAGCTTGCTTCTGCAGACGACCCTGGGCGGAGGAATCGCCGCCGTCGTGCTGTTGCAGGCTTGGGCCGGACTGATCGAATGGCGTCCCGACCACACACGCCCGGCTTCGGCGGCTGCGGACGGGTTCGTGGCTGTGGGTCTGGTGAACGACCTCGTCGAAGGTCGTGGAGTGACGGTCTCGTTGGGTGGAGACCGCGTGGCACTCTTCCGCCACGAGGGCCGCGTCCACGCACTCTCCAACGCCTGCCAGCATCAGAACGGTCCCCTCGGCGAAGGCCGCATCCTGAACGGCTGTGTCGTCTGTCCCTGGCACGGGTACGAGTACCGACCCGCATGCGGCCGTTCGCCGGAACCCTTCACCGAGAAGGTCCCGACGTTCCGCACGCGGATCGAGGACGGCCAGGTCTTCGTCCATCCCACGCCGCTGCCCGCGGGGACCGAGACCGAAGGCGCAGTCATCGAAGGAGCATCGGCATGAGCAACGCACGTGACGATTTCTATGTCGGCTACATGCCTCAGGCTCCCGACGGTCTGGGGCGCTGGCTACGCAGGACGGTCCTCGGACTCCTGGCCCTGGTTCTGATCACCGGCTTCCTGCTGGCGAAGGGACAGCGCAAGTCGGCCGCGGCGGTCTACGAGTTCGAACCCACCACACTCCGGGGCGTGGTTCATCTGTCGCCGTACCCACACCTGGTTCTCGAGCGCCCCAACCAGGCGGGGATCCGCAACGGCTCCCACACGTCGACCGCGTTGTTGACCGTGTTCGGCAAGGTTGGTGCCGAGGGTGCACTGAAGGACTACGACGGGCAAAGCGTGCGACTGGCCGGCTCGGTCATTCACCGGGACGGACACGTGATCGTCGAAGTCGATCCCTCGACGATCGAGCGTCTGTCGCACGAAGACGCTCCAAAGATCGAGCTCGAATCGGACTGGACCGGCCACACGAAACTCTCCCTCGAAGGTGAGATCGCCGATTCCAAGTGCTACCTCGGCGTCATGAAGCCCGGGCGCGGCAAGATCCACAAGAGTTGCGCGATCCGCTGCATCTCCGGAGGCGTGCCCCCCATCCTGGTGCTCGAGAGGGACGGCCCGGGATTCGACTTCATGCTGCTCGTGGACACCGAAGGGCGCCCGGTGGGCGATCGGATCCTGGAGTTCGTGGCCGAGCCGGTTCGGGTCCACGGACATCCCGGAAGAATCGGGCATCTGCACGTACTCCGCATCGATCCCGCCAAGATCGAGCGTCTGAGCGCCCGAGAATGACGCAAATCGCGTCCGCAGCATGAAGATCCGGCCACGGCGCGATCCGCGTACCGAAATCGCCCTCATCGCGGGCTAGAATCCGCGTCCCTGGCTCCCTGCCACCCCCCGCCACCTGATCCTGTCTCCGTGACCACGACCGTACGCCCCGAGGCCGACCGGCCCCTGGCCCACGCGGCCCT
>JAJDEX010000427.1 GCA_029259575.1 Planctomycetota bacterium
CCTATGCGCCTACTGCCTCATCTCACCTTCGCGGCACTGCTATCCACCGGCCTCGCCGTAGGCCAATCGGACGATTGCTCGACGGCGACGCCGATCAGCGGAACGGGGACTTGGGCATGGGACAACACGGGAGCGACGGACTCGGGTTGGTGTGCGGGTGCACCGTGCTTCTGCGCTGGACCTTCGATGGCGTTCGGTGAGTTCCAACGAGACCTGTTCTATGTCTGGACAGCACCAGTCGATGGGAATTACCTGTTTCGAGCTTCCGCGAATCACCCAACGGAGCTCGTGAATCTCGACATCGCGTTCGGGTCGAGCTGTACGGCCCCGTGCGTCGAGTCCGGTCACTTGCTCCTCAACGCCGTTGGCCAAGTCGGTGGTCCGACAGTCGTGGAATCGTCGATCGTCGGAGTGATAGCAGGAGATCCTTACCTCATCCAAATCTCGTCGTTCCAGTCGAGCGCCTGGAGCATCACTTCGACGGGAACGAGTTTGGGCGTGTTGGAGGTGGAGAGCTTCTCTGCTCAGCCGCTCAACGATACATGTAGCTCCCCTGCACCCATTCAAGGCGTCGGCACATTCGGTTTCGATACCGGGGTGCCAGGAATAACAACATCCCTCTTCGACGGCGGTGGATCGGCCTGCGTCGGTCCTGGGTTCTACATAGGTGGACCACCAGGCGTGGCTTGGTGGGATCTGTTCTACGTATGGACCGCGCCCTGTGACGGTGACTATCGGGTTCAATCGGTCGGAACATTGACCACCAATCGGAGGAGCTTCAACGTTCACGCCGGATCTGATTGCAATGCAGTCTGCATCGGAGGCTGGGAATGGCTCAATGTCGGATTCTTCTTTGGGCAGCCTGGTGTCGACATCGTCGGTGCCCTGGCTGGTGATCCGTTTCTGATCCAGATGGGTGGCCGGACCACTGACTCCTTGGGACCACACTACGTTGGATGGAGTGGTGCCTCGACTTTCTCCATTGACCGGCTGGCAGGCGAGTGTTTCCCTCAAGTCAGCTGCACGCCCGGAAGCCCCAATTCCTCGGGCACCTCGGTGGACCTCAGTGGCTCCAATTGGACGCCAGCTCCCAACAGTGGTCTTCAACTCGAAGCAACCGGCGGAGTGCCTGGCCACTTCGGGATCTTCGTAGCTTCGAGTTCAGCGAATGGTCAGACACCGATCCACGCCGGCATACTCTGCCTCAGCCCCAACATCGGTCGCTACTCACCTTCTGCGGCTCTAGCTCAGGGCCTTCCGGAGTTGAACTCTCTCGGAACCTTCGACGCGACCGGGGTCTTTCGAACGTTGAATGGCCTTCCCGGTCAGACCGGGTTTCATGCCGGATGGAACCTGCCGTTACCGCTTCCTAGCCAGATCCAGTCCGGCGAGACCTGGTACTTCCAGCTTTGGTATCGAGACATCGATGCGAACGGTGCGCCGACAGCCAACTTGTCGAATGCCGTCGGAGTGGTCTTTCTATAGGGGATGTTGCGGAAGTGTGGTGCCTGGCACCGTACTCTTCGCGAAACTGCTGGAAGTTACCCATATCACACTATTAGGGTTCAAGGTCCGGTCGTCAGTGATAAGCCGGGCAAGTTTCCAAAGCGTGTGGGTGGAACAGGAACGTCCCCGGATCAGTTGGCGGGGGAGCCCGTGTCGTCAGGCTTTGTCTACGATTCCCTTATGCCGCCTTACTTGACCGGTTTTCCGTTGTACTTCTGGGGGGTGCCTGTTTACTGGGTGGACCAAACAATGGGTGGAGTCCCAGAGCCTCGCGGTCCTTATGAGTTCATTTTGTGTTATTGCTATTCCGCTTGTTCGGACCCCAGTTGTGGTGAATAATAAACCCCTTGATTGCGGATGATAAATATGAAGTCTACTCGGCAGATTTTAACTCTCGCTCTTGTTTCGACGGCCGCCATCGCTGGTGGCATCTCGAGCTTCGTGCGCTACTCGTCTGGGGAGCCTACCCTTTCAGAGCCTGACCTTTCAGAGCCTGACGTCTTTGAGGAATTCATAAAAACGGGCGGTGATAGGTCACAGCGATTCGAGCGGGTGAGGCTTGTTAGGGACCTCTATAGATCTGAAGGAATGGAGGATGGTCGAGCAGGGTTTCATCTATTGTCGCCGCCTTGGTCCGGCAGGTCTCTGGCTTCGAGCCGGAATATTACGAGCTTTCATGCGTGGTGGCCCCTTGGTGTATTTGGCGTTGATATCAACGGTGGATACTCGATAGAGTGGGTTTCTTACGCGCGCGTTATTGGTCAACTTTCAGTTTCTGGAGCCAGTGTCAATGCTTCCCCGAGTGGGCAGTTTGAGGTCGTTGCCAAGTTTAAGCAATCTGTTATTGATGATCTGGATCGAATGGTTTCTCCAGATCCGGTTAGCGTGTATACAGATTGGTATGGTATTGTGAGAGGGGCGGGTGAGCCGCCTACGGAAGCTTTTATTGTCCTGGTTTCCGATGATATTGGGTACCAGCCTATTGCTGTTTCGGATGTTGTTGGCTTGGGCGTTAGTGGAGAGTTTGTTGTTGCGTCCTTGGGTACACTTATGGAGGCGAATGTTATAGTGGAGAGACTTGGGTTCTAGGTTGGTAGTTTGGTAACGACGAGGGTGATTGTGGCTTATGTGGTGGGCGCTGGCGGGGGCCCCCCTTGCTTAGTGGAGCTTCCTAGTGCGCGTGCTTACCGTGATGTTCCTGGTTATAGCCAGCGTTCGTTGAGTGCTGTCCATCTCTAGTGGTGCGCGGTTTTGCTGAAGAGTGTTCAGCCCGCGCCTACTCAAGATCCTGTGCGAGGGCGGCCAGCACGTGGAGTCTCACGATCTCAAGTTGGAGGGCGAGGAAGATCGGCACGACGATTTGTTCGTGGTAGGCCCCCATCGCCTGGGCCACCTCCTCAGGGCCCTGGAACCTCGCCGACAGGTCCAGGTTGACCTTCATCCGCGTCGCGGCCCCCTCGGCTGAACGCTCGATGATGTTGAGCACCTCGTCGAGACGATCTTTCTCGGGGAAGGCGCGGCGCATTTCCTCGACGAGGCTCAGCTCGGGGTTGGAGTCACAGCGGGCGAAAACCTTTCGGACGTGGGCACGGAGGATGTCGTTCATGGGTGGGACCCCACTTGTAGCGGAGTTGGTGGATCCGTCCCAGGCGCACCCCTGTACCCCTCACGAAAACTCTGACGCATCCCCGCCTGGGTAGCGCGTGAGCATCACGGCTCTCCAGATTCCGGTCACTGACAGGGGAAGACCCCGATGCAGCAACCCAGCCAGGCCCCGTCGTTGCTCGTAGAGCGTTCCGGTAACGTCGTGGGGAAGCCTGTACTTGGCCGCCTTCACCATCGCTACCACCGAGCAGGCTGAGGACGCAGTCGACGATAGGGGATTGACCGAGGGAGGCGGGTGATTCGACTGCCGTGTGACGACCGGCTTCGTGCTACCGTCGACGGCGTGATGAGTGGATCAAGTCAACGGAGGGCGTTTTCGGTAGGGCCCAGTCAGTGCGCGTCAGAGTGAGGCTCCGTAATGAATTCGATGAAGAGCTTCCCCCGCTTCGTCGTTCGACGTTCGAGTAGTCCGTGGCCCGTCATTGTCGTACGCAGGCCGAAGCTCGTGGAAAGGCCGCGCGCCTCTAAGTCCCGCATGAGTTGATCAATCAACTCGTCATCACTGGCAAGCTCCGGTGCTGCTAACTCTATGACGCGCAGGAAGCTCGCCCCGAATGCTCCAGAGAGCGTCCCATTCCTAGCGGCAATTGCGTTCGCGGGATGGTTGAGAACGCGAAGAAGAACAAGGTGCGCTGCCGTGAGTTCATCTACGAGCCGTATGAACATGTGCTGGTTCGTTGCATCAATAGAGCCGCAAGCGGAGTTGATGACGGCATTTCGAAGAGCTTGACGCTTCTCCTTCTCGGTGGCGGCGTCTGACGCGCGAACAGCTTGTACGAATGCAGTCTGGAAACTCATGTTGCTCTCAAGCGAGTTCATCGTCACACGCTCCTCTCCCTCGAGCTCCGCGATTCGTTCCAGTAGATCCCGGAGAAACTCGTCTCGTCTCTTCTCGATTGGCGCTGCGACACACTGTGTGAAGAGCTCAGATAGAATCGAGCCAACGAATGGAACGGCATCGAGCGCAGCCTTGCCCGCCCCATGCGCCCTGTCGAGCGTTGTGGGGCGAGGAATCTCGTCTGCGTCTTCGTTCGACTTGCTCATCGCTCTTCCTGGTCGTCGAGCAAACCGGAGAACGAGCCAGTCACGCGAAACTTACTGCCCTGAGGCAAAGTCGCCTCCAGATGGAATCCATGGTCAGTCAATCTTCCCGTCAGCTCAAGTCGAGCATCAGACAGCATGCCGAGGGCGGAGCGTGCATTCTTGCCACCCTCGTGCTTGCCAACGCGAACCAGGCCCAGAAGCCCATTGTCGATCGCTGCAAAGGAGCCCACGTAGTAGAACGATGTGTCGCCGCCGTGGATGCGCCCCCTCTCAAGCACGGCCGTGCCGTAGTCTTCACCGCCCGGTCCTTGAAACTTGACGAGGTAGATGCCGTCGCGAGGCAGTGTGCTAGGTTGGGTCATGGATTGAACGTGATGAGTTGGTCTTGCGGCGATCAATTGGGCATGCGTCACATCATTCTGGTCATCCTCAGGACATCGTACTGATCTGGCTCTAGGCCGGGTCATCTTCTATGTGAGTCTTGGCGGTGCAGCTAGGTTCTGACCTTCCCCCGCGAAAGTGGACACCCAATCTGTGCGAAAGCACGAGGATGTACACATGTCGAAGAGGAAGCGCCGCAAGTTCACGCCCGAGCAGAAGGCCGATGCCGTCAGGCTGGTCCGAGAGGTCGGTAGCATCGCCCAGGTCGCTCGAGATCTGGACCTGACCGATTCAGCCCTGCGCCAGTGGGTGAAGCAGGCTGCGATCGATGAAGGCAACGGTCCGGAAGGCGCGTTGACCACCGAGGAGAAGGAAGAGCTGCGACGTCTGCGGCGAGAGAATCACACCCTGAAGCAGGAGCGTGACTTCCTAAAAAAAGCCGCGACCTTCTTCGCCAAGGAACAGGATCGGCCTTCGAGCTGATCGAGGCGGAGAAGGGCAACTACTCGATCACCACCATGTGTCGTGTGCTGGGCGTCTCGCGGGCTGGACTGTACGCATGGCGTCGACGGCCTCGTCCGTCTGCGCGAGACGTAGCCAACCTCGAGCTCACCGATCGAATCCGAAGCATCCACGAGGCCAGTCGAGGCACGTACGGCAGCCCGCGCGTGTATCGACAGCTTCGTCGGGAGGGTATCGACGCAGGTCGAAACCGCGTCGCGCATTTGATGCGGAGCGCGGAACTGCGCGGTCG
>JAJDEX010000428.1 GCA_029259575.1 Planctomycetota bacterium
GCCGCGGTGACGTAGCGGATCGCCTCGGCGAGGCGCGAGCGGATCCAGCGGTCCTCGAGCGTCAAGCCAGCGTCCGAACGCTCGCCCTCGAGGTTGAGCATCACGAAGCGCGCCGCGTTCCAGACCTTGTTGCAGAAGCGGCTGCCCTGCTCGAAGCGGTCGGGCGAGAGCTTCACGTCCTGGCCCTCCTTGGTCAGCAGCACGAGGCTCAAGCGCACCGCATCCGCACCGTACTGTTCGATCATGTCGAGCGGATCGATGCCGTTGCCGGCCGACTTGGACATGCGCTTGCCCTTGCCGTCCAGCACCGTCGCGTGGATGTAGCACGTGGTGAACGGGTTGCGCTTCTCCTCGGGCAGCTCGGGCATGAAGGCGTAACCCGCCATCACCATGCGCGCGACCCAGAGGTAGATGATCTCCTGCGCCGTCGACAGGAACTGCGTCGGGTAGAAGCGCAACAGGTCCGGCGCCTCGTGGTTCGGCCAGCCCAGCGTCGCCATCGGGAACAGCCACGACGACGCCCACGTGTCGAGCACGTCGGGATCGCGGCGCACGATCGGCTTGCCCGTCTTCGGGTGCGGATCGCCTTCCTTCAAGTCGGTGACGGATGCGATCGGCACCTCGTCCTCGTCGTACCACACCGGGATCTGGTGACCCCACCACAGCTGGCGCGAGATGCACCAGTCGTGCACGTTCTCGAGCCAGTGCAGGTAGACCTTGCTCCAGCGCTCGGGGCGGAAGTTCAGCCAGCCCTTCTCGAGGGCGTTGATGGCGGGCTTCGCAAGCGGCTCCATCGCGACGAACCACTGCTCGCTGACGAGCGGCTCGATCGGCGACTTGGAACGGTCCGAGACGGACACGTTGTGAGTGATGTCCTCGACCTGCTCGAGCAGGCCCAAGTCGTCGAGCTCCTGGACGAGTTGCTTGCGCGTGACCTCGCGCGAGAGACCGGCGAAGTGCGCGCCGTTCTCGTTGATCTTCCCGTCCTTCTCGAGGATGTTGATGATGGGCAGGTTGTGCCGCTTGCCGCGCTCGTAGTCGGCGGGGTCGTGACCGGGCGTGGTCTTCACCGCGCCGCTGCCGAAGTTCGGATCGACCGAATCGTCCGCCACGATCGGGATCTCACGATCCACGAACGGCAGCTTGCAGGTCGTGCCGACCAGGTCTTTGTAGCGCTCGTCGTCCGGGTGGACGGCGACGCCGGTGTCCCCCAGCATCGTCTCAGGACGCGTCGTCGCGACGACGATGAACTCGCCCGGCTTGGCGGTCAGCGGGTACTTCAGGTGCCAGAGCTTGCCCTTGCGCTCGACGTACTCGATCTCGTCGTCGGACACGGCGGTCTGCAGCACGCAGTCCCAGTTCACCAGACGCGAGCCGCGATAGATGAGCTCGCGCTCCCAGAGCTCGACGAACGACTGGCGCACGGCGTGGCTCAGCTTGTCGTCCATCGTGAACGCGGTGCGCGTCCAGTCGCAGGAGCAACCGAGGCTGCGGAACTGCTTCAGGATGATGTTGCCGTGCTTCTCCTTCCAGTCCCAGATGCGCTCGAGGAAGGCCTCGCGGCCCATGTCCTCGCGCTTCAGGTTCTCTTCGGCGTACAGCTTCTTCTCGACGACGGCTTGCGTCGCGATGCCGGCGTGATCGGTGCCGGGGACCCACAAGGTGTCGAAGCCGGACTTGCGGCGATGACGCACGACGATGTCCTGCAACGTGCCGTTCAAGGCGTGGCCCATGTGCAGAACGCCCGTGACGTTCGGCGGCGGGATCATCACCGTGAACGTCTTGCCGGAACCCTCACCCTCGGCGGGCGGTTGGAAGGCGCCGGAGGCCTCCCATTGGGCGTACAGGTCGCTCTCGATCTCGGAGGGCGTGAAGCGTGTGGACAGTTCCATGGGCGTTGGCGCCGCAGGGTGGCTTGGGCCCGAGTTTCGGATCCGGGGGACGCTGCGGGCGGACACTTTGAGCGCCCTCCCCACCCGGGTCAACCGTGGCACCCGTTCGCTGGTGCGATCGGGCGAATTCCAGGGCTCACTTCATCGCGCGCTGGGCGCCGTCGCCGATCCCGAGCAGCGCCGTTTCGAGCATCTTCTCTGCCCGTGTCGCGTCGAGCGCCACATCGCCCGCCCGGGGTGCAGGCCCGTCGTATTCGGTGCAGCTCGCCGCATCCAGCTCGGCCCGCGCGGCGTCCGCGTCGAGCCCCATGGCGCGCAGGATCGCGACGGCCAGATCGAAGCGGCTGATGCGGTCCGGCCCGGCCACGTGCAGCAAGCCGGTGACCTCGGGCAGTTCCTGGGCCAGTTCGACCAGGGCTTCGGCGGCGGTCGAGACCTCGAGCGGCGTGCGCCACTCGTCCACGAACAACGTCGGACGTTCTTCGCGGTGCAGGCCTTCGAGGAGCGCGTCGGAGGCGCCGCGACCGCGTCCTCCCGAGTTCCCGTACAGGAGCGGTAGGCGCACGACGAGCGCCGCCGGGTCCTCCTCGAGCACGGCCTGCTCCCCATCGGCTTTCGTGCGTCCATAGACGGACACGGGCGCTGTCGGAGCATCCTCGGTGAAACCCGATTCGGGCGGCGCGGTCTCGCCGAACACCTGATCGGTCGAGACGTGCACCAACCGCAGCTTGTTCGCCGCGCAGGTCTTCGCCACCTCGCGCGCCAAGTCGGTGTTCATGCGCTTCGCGAGTTCCGGATCCGCTTCGCATGCGGCGACGCTCGACAGCGCGGCGGCGTTGATGACGAAGTCGGGATCGCACGTCTCGGTCAGACGTTGGAAGCGGCCTTCGGTCAACAGGTCGGCCTTGATCCAAACGATGCCCTCGCGCGGATCACAGAAGCGCGGCGCGTCGTCGGGGTCACGCCCGATCGCGTAGACGGGCGGCCCTTGCGGCTCGGCCATCGTCGCCAACGGGAACGCCAACCGATGCGCCACGGCCGCAACGTGCGCGCCAAGGAATCCTGTCCCACCGAGTACCAGAGTGCCGCTCATGGCGGGGATCCTAACCGTTAGGCTGTCGGCCATGCCTTCCCCGTTCCGAACCGCCCGCGTCATCGCCAACCCGATCTCGGGGCAGGGGACGGCGAAGCTCAAGGCGGAGAGCCTGGCGGCGGCGTTGCGCGAGCGGGGCATCGAGGCCGAGCTCGCGTTCACCCAGGCGCGTGGCGATGGCGAGCGGCTGGCGCGCGAGAATACCGCCGATGTCGTCTGCGTCGTCGGTGGCGACGGCAGCCTGCGCGAGGCGCTCGAGGGACTGGATCCGGCGACGCCCGTTGCGGTACTCGCCACGGGCACGGCCAACGTGCTGGCGATGGACCTTGGCATGCCGCGCACGCCGCTGGGCGTGGCGGACATGGTCGTGAACGGGCGCATCCAAGGTCTCGACGTCGGGCGCGTGAACGGCCAGCTGACGTTCCTGGTCGTCGGCGTCGGCTTTGACGGCGCGGCGGTCGCGGACGTCGAGCGGCGGCGCAAGGGGCCGATCACCAAGAGCACGTACGTACGCGCGGTCCTCAGCACGCTCGTGCACTGGAAGGCGCCCAAGCTGGTGGTCGAGGCCGATGGCCAGCGGGTGCCCGGCACGTACGGCTGGGTCCTGATCTCGAACGTCGTGAAGTACGGCGGTTTCCTGCGTCTGGCGCCCGATCGCAAGCTGGACGACGGGCGATTCGAGCTGTTCCTGTTCCCTGGGGGTACCCGTCGGGCGCTGATGGGCTACGGTCTGCGCGCGCTCCTGATGCGGCGCCCCGGACCACGGATCCAGAAGCTGTCCGTGCGCCAGGTCCGCATCACCAGCGAGACCGAGGTCCCCTACGAGATCGATGGCGACCTCGGCGGCGAGACGCCGGTCGACTTCGAGATCCTCCCCGACCCCCGACACCTGATCGTCCCCTCCGATGTCTGATTCGACGCACGTGATCCAGATCGACGGCCGCCCGCTCGTGGGCAAGCGGCCGTTCGTGCTCGCCGGACCCTGCGTGCTCGAGAGCCGCGAGCTGGCCTTCGAGATCGCCGGCACGCTGCGCGACCTGATGGCCGCGCGCGACTGCACGTACATCTTCAAGGCCAGCTTCGACAAGGCCAACCGCTCGAGCCTCGGCGGCGGGCGCGGCATCGGGATGGAACAGGGCCTGCAGTGGCTCAGCGACATCCGTTCCGAGCTGAACGTGCCGGTCGTCACCGACGTCCACCTGCCCGATCAATGCGGCCCGGTCGGCGAGGTCGTCGACGTGCTGCAGATCCCCGCGTTCCTGTGCCGCCAGACCGACCTGCTGCAAGCCGCCGCGGCGACCGGCAAGATCGTGAACATCAAGAAGGGCCAGTTCCTCGCGCCGTGGGACATGACCCACGCCGCGCAGAAGGTCACCGACAGCGGCAACCCCAACGTGCTGCTCACCGAGCGCGGTACGACGTTCGGCTACGGCCGCTTGGTCGTCGACATGACCGGCTTCCGCGACATGAAGGCGACCGGACATCCGGTCGTGTTCGACGCGACACATGCCGTGCAGCGTCCTGGAGGCCTCGGCGCCTCGACGGGTGGCGATCGCACGCTGGTGCCCGAACTCGCGCGCGCTGCCATCGCGACGGGTCAGGTCGACGGACTGTTCTTCGAGACGCACCCCGACCCGGACTCGTCGCCCTCGGACGGACCGAACATGGTTCATCTCGACGACTTCGCCAACGTCTTCGACGACGTGCTCGCGATCTCGGACGCCGTCCGGCGTTAGAAGCTGGTCCGACTGGTAGAACCGGGAGTACCGCGTCAGACACGTTCCTCCCGGCAGCGCACGACCCGCGCCAGGAAGCTCCGCTTCCGGC
>JAJDEX010000429.1 GCA_029259575.1 Planctomycetota bacterium
CCACGGGTCCTGGTCCATCTCGCGCGCGAGCTTGCGCGCGGAGTTCAGGATCGGCGTCGCCGCCTCGAACGCGATCGAACACGATTGCACGTCGAGCACCTTGCGATGCTGGCCCGCCACGTGCAGACCGAGGGCGAACGACTGGTCGACGTTCTCGCCCTCGTCCGCCTCCACCCAACGACGATTGGCGAACGTGAAGTCCATCTTGTTGCGGTAGTGCCAGGGGTCGTCCATGGCGAGGACGGGCTCGACCTCGACGTCCACCAGGACCTCGGACTTCGTCAACGCCTCGGTCACCCAACGCCGCTGCTCCTCGAGCTGGCGCGCGTAGTCGTAGCCCTGGAACGCACAACCGCCGCAGGTGCCCGCATGGGGACAGCGCGGTTCGACGGCATCGGGGCTGGGGGACAGGACCTCGAGCGCGCGGGCCTCGATGCGGTCCTTGGCCCGCCGGATCACTTGAGCCCGCACCGTGGATCCAGGAACGGTGTGGCGAACGGCGACCTGGAACTTGCCGGACATGCCGACCACCGTCCCCTTGGGGTCCAGGCGATCGAGTTCGAGCTCGAATGCGTCGCCGCGGCGCGGCTTGCGGGTCAGAGGAGTGTCGGTCACGGGCGCAGAGGATCGCGGGGTCGCGCCCCACCGGCAAGCACGGTCCTCCAGTTCCGGGCAGATCTCCGCACGGGTCCTCGATGCCATGCCCTGACAGCCTTGCTCGCCTGGCTCGTCACGCGTTGCTCACGGGCGACTCTGGTTCCGCGGTGCAGGCATGGCTACGCTCGCACTCGATGCATTCTGCGCCCCGATCCGAAACGGGCGGCTCCGCCCCTTGGATCGGGCTGGCCGCTGCGGTTGCGACCCTTGCGGTGCTCGTGGTCCAACGCACGACGCACGTGGTCGACGATGCGTTCGTCGTGTTCCGCCACGCCCAGAACTGGGTCCAGGCCGGCGTCCCGACCTGGAACGTGGGCGAGGCGCCCGTCGAGGGCACGTCGAGCTTCCTGTGGTTGGTGCTGATGCGCTGGACCGAGATGCTCGGGCTGCCGCTCGAGGGCACGTCGCAATGGCTCGGCGGTCTGTTCGGCGTCCTGACCTTGCGCACGCTGCATCGCCATCTGCTGAACGACCTGAACCTGTCGACGACCCCCGCAGGAGTCGGCGCCGTCGCACTGGCCGCCACGCCCGCCTTCGTGATCTGGTGTTCGGGCGGACTCGAAACGTCGTTGTTCACGTACCTGTTGTTGCGCACGTGGATCGAACTGGTGCGCCCGGTCGGTCTCGCCGAGTGGCGGCGCGGAGGCATCGCTGGACTCGGCGCCGTGGGCATCGCCCTCTGTCGCCCGGAGGGATTCCTCTGGGTGCTGGCCTTGGCCGCCAGCGCTCGGCTCGTGCGGTCGAAGCAGCACTCGCACGATGACACGCCGCGACGGCGGACCCGCAGCGTGCTCTACTTCGGCGCGTACCTCGTGGGCTTCGGCGCGTTCCTGTACTGGCGCCACGACGTCTTTGGCCAGTGGGTCGCGAACCCGGTGCGCGCGCGTTTCGACCTGTCGGGAACGGCGCTCTGGTTGGGCACGAAACAGGTCGTCAATTGGGCGATGATGTCGGTGCTACCGATCGCCACGCTCCTGCTGTTGCCGTTGCTGTTGAGGGGCCCCCGGCGTGGACATGCGCTGGGCGCTTTGGGCATGGTGCTGTGCGGCGCGGTGTTCCAGATCCTGGCCGGTCCCGACGACCTGGCGTTCTTCCGGTTGATGGCGCCCGTCTCGCCGTTCGTCGCGATGTTGCTCGCCATGGAACTCACGCACTCCCCGATGGGCCGGGCGTGGACGCCGGGCGCGTTGCTCGTCAGCCTCGCGGTTCTGCCGATCTTCCACGTCGAGATCCTGCCGCGCACCTGGCGCGAGACCTTGGCGTTCCGCGGCGCTGCGAGCATCTACGACGACGAATGGGGCCGTTTCAAGGCCGAGCGGGATCGTGTCGAAGCGCGCCTGATCGTGGGCGAGGCCTTGGCGGAAGCGCTCGCGCACGGGGGCGCGGTGCTCGACCCGATCGGCGCGGCGGGCTTCGGGTATCCGGGTCCCGTCTACGACCGCCATGGTCACGTGGACGCCGAGGTCGCGCGCCGTGAGGCGACACCTGAAGCGCGGGCGAAGGGGCATGTGCGCGAGGTTCCACGCGCCTACTTCCTGGATCGCTCCCCCACGATTCTCGCGGCCCGGTTGGTGCCGGCCCAGGACGCGGATCCCGCCTCCGCCGCGTTCCGCGAACACGCGCGGTCCGTCCTGGACGACGACCCCGCAGGCGAAGCGCCGCTGCTGACGAACTGCGTCGTCGAGGTCTTCACCGCGGACGACCTGAAGCGACTCGCACCGGAAACGGCGTTGCTCGTCTGGCGACGCGTCGACGATCCCGAACGCGCGCGTGCGTTCTGGGCCGAGTGAACCTCAGTCCGCTGGCCCGGTCCGTCGCGCGATGTCGGCGGGCTGCGCATCGCGGTCGGCCGGAGGCTCGTGCGTCCCGTCGTTGTCGGGCAACGGCGACCCGGACTTCCAGAGCGCGTGGTACAGCCCGACCGCGACGGTGTTCGCCAGGTTGAGGCTGCGGATGCCGGGACGGATCGGCAGGTAGACGTGCCGGTCGGGGAAGGCCTCGAGCACCGCGTCGGCCAACCCCTTGGACTCGCTGCCGAACACGAGCACGTCGTCCGGCGCGAAGGTGGCCTCGAACAGGCTGGTACCGCCGCGGGCGCTGAAGAGCTGGATGCGGTCCTCGAGCGGACGTTCGCTGCCCGCCGCGAGATGGGCCCAACACGTCGCGAGGTCCGGGTGCACGGTCAGATCCACCTGGGACCAGTAGTCCAGCCCCGCGCGCTTCAGGTAGCGATCCTCGAGCACGAACCCGAGGGGCTCGACCAGATGCAACCGCACGCCCAGGGCCGCGGTGAGACGCCCCGCGCAGCCGGAGTTGTGCGGAATTTCAGGCTCGACGAGGACGACGTCCATGCCAGGAGTCTAGCGCGGGTATGTACCGCGAGGTCGGCCAACTCATGCGCTGGTCGAGACCGGGGGCAGCGCG
>JAJDEX010000430.1 GCA_029259575.1 Planctomycetota bacterium
GGGAGTACCGGCGAGCTCGAAGTACTCGTCGTCGTCGAGTCCGGGCTGGTCGATGCGGATCTCGTTGATCACGACCGAACCGGGGCCAGTGTTGTTGTTCGCGACCGCGAAGGGCGCGGTGGCGATGAGAAGCGGGAGGAGAGTCAAGGAAGGCCGCATGGGGTCAATACTCCGAAGGGACTGAAGAGTGTGTTCGTTCCGCCGTCACTCCAACACGCGCCGATGATTCAGCGCTGAAGGGACGGTTCGGTTCTTGCGAAGGAAGAAGTTGGAGGAGCTGCGGACGCGACTTGGGTCTGGAGAGATCCGTATGCCTGCAATCCGACGCCGCATCGTACGGCAGATGGGCGAGCCGGATAAGGGGGCAGGGGGTCGCGCTTTCATCCGTGGACTGGATTCCCGGTGCGATCCTTCAAGAGACCGCGCAGTGAGGGAAACTCCCGATCTCGGCCCCCGCGACGGCCGGTCTCGCCTTGAGACACAGGCTGCACTCCCGGCGCGCTGAGCCCATCCGCAAGCCCATCCGCAAGACGGGGGGTGGTGCCGGGAATGGAGCCCGACGCGACAGCCAGCGGGCGGAAGCTCGGTGCACCCCGTGGCTCGCGGGTCGTTGCGGGCGAGTCGCCACGGCGGACTGCGTGCGACAGATCGGCGCAGTGCTCCTGAAACGGCGCAGTGCTTCTGAAACGGCGCGAGCAGCTCCGTGCCTTACACGCGGTGCCGCTTGATAGAGCCGCCCCTCCGTGCTTTCAACGCTGGGGAATTCGTGAGGGCATCACGCGCTCGACGTTGGCCCGCATCACGCGCAGGTCCGACCCGATCGCGATCAATGCGCCCTCCCCATCGAACAGGAAGTAGCCGTCCGCCATCGGTGCCCGCCAGTTCGTGATCCACGGTCGTGCCGCATCCACGACGTCGATCGCGATGGGCCAATCCACACCACGGGACTCGAGCTCCGCTTCGAGAGCGGCCTCGCCGGCTCCGGGTGCGAAGGTCGCGACCCCGATGCACTCGATGCCGTACCGAGTTTGCAGTTGGCGTGCACCTTCGAGCGTCACCGCGTTCTGTTCGAGGTCGCCCGACCAGGTGTGCACGAGGACCGGGCGACCCAACTCGTTCTCGGAGCGGATCGGAGCACCGGTGCGGAAGTCGGACAGCTCCCACGGGAACGCCGACCCCAACGACTCGAACGCGCGCAGACATCGGCGTGCAACGCGTCCACCTGCACACGCCTCGCCGTAGCGATCGAGAATCCGTTCGCACAGGGTTCGCGCGCCATCCATGTCGGAGGCGTGGTGCACGACGTACTCCGCCAAGTACCGGGCCCCCCTCTCGTTCTGCGGATCCAGCGCGATCGCTGCCTGGATCGCCTTGCGCCGGGGACGCCCTTCGAAGGAATCGAGCGCGAGTCGCGCGTGGGCACGCGCCCAATGCGCTTGTCGTCGCAACGGACGCGGGGTGTCCGCGAGCAGGAACGGAGCAACCTCACGGTCGACGTCGATGGCTCGATCCAAGACGTTGCACAGCCCCATCCAGCGCACGTTCATCAGGCGCGGAACCTCGACGTGCTCGGGTTGCACGGTCCACAACTCGAGGGCCAGGGCGGCCTGCAACGCGCAACCTTCGCGAACGGCCGCCTCGAACGCGGCCCGTGCCTCGGGGCTGTTCCCGTCCGAGAACGACGGCAGCACCACGGCCGCGAAGTCGCGCAAGATGACCTCGGGGCTCCTGGGCGTGACGTCCTGTCGGACCTCGATCCTGGTATCGGGCCATCCAAATTCCTGCTGCGCACCGCTCTCGGAAGGCGCGGACGAATGCATGGCAAGGACCATGGCAAGCCCAAGGAAGCAGGTCGGAGAGGTCATCGACGGATCGGGGAGGCTGGAGAGGACGGACACACCGTACGACGATGGCTCGATCTTTCGCGCGAAATGCGGAGTCATGTCGCAAGGACGACACAACCCGCGCGTACCCCGGCGGTCTCGATCTACTTCTCGGACATCGCTCCGGCTCCAAGCGGCCTCATCCGCGATCGGAGACGATCCACTCCCCGCACATTCCGGCCCCCCGCCGACCGAATTTCGACCTCCCTCACATGAACACTGCCAAACTCGCCCTGTGCATCACCCCGTTCCTCCTCACCGGCTGCGTCATCGGAAACCGTGGCACGGTCCAGGTCACGCGCAACATCACCCTGGGCCAGGAGCTCAGCGACCTGAAACTCGCGCTCGACAACGGTTCGATCACGTTGAGTGAGTACCAGGCCCTGCGCGCCAAGATCTTCGAGTCCGCCGACCATGTCCTCGGGAGCGCCGATTGGGGCGGCGTGATGACGCTCCAGGACGGCGATCATGGCTCCAAGAGTCACGCCGCCAAGAGTCACGCCGCCGAGAGTGCCGAGGGCGAAGAGCGCTGAGGCCTGGCCCCCACCCCGTTCCGAGCGAAACGCCTCGGCCGTGACCGCCAGGTCGGCGGCCGAGGCGTTTCGCTCGGATCGACCTTCGCTCTCGATCTCGACGGATCCGGCGGAACGAGCGGCAGGCTGAGTGGAGGGCGGCCCGCGGAGGTTCCACACGGAGCGGGACGCGCAGCGGACTCGAATGCGGGTGGACTCCGTCCTCTCCGAACCGGAGAATCCGACGTCCGCAACCCGCGGGCCCTTCATGACGACGACCAATACCAAGGACCTGGCACTGGTCATGACCGGCGGCGGAGCTCGAGCGGCCTACCAGGTCGGCTTCTTGCGGACGATCTGCAGGTTGATCCCGGACTTCGAGCCCGAGATCCTCACCGGAGTATCGGCGGGCGCGATCAACGCCACGTTCCTCGCGAACACTCCGGGACCGTTCGCCGAACGGGTCGAAGGACTCGTGGACCTCTGGAGCCGGCTCGAACCGCAGGACGTCATGGACGTGGGAGCGATCCAGTTCGGTCGCTTGATGCTGCAATGGCTCGCGCGCCTCGGTTCGGGCGGGCGCTACAAGGGCAAGCAGGGATTCCTGGACAGTTCGCCGTTGCGCAAGACGATGACCGAAGCCCTGGGCTCGGGCGAACTGCGCGGCATCATGCGCAACATCGACGCGGGCCGCCTCAAGTCGTTCGCCGTGACTGCGGCTTCGTACACGACGGGACAAACGGTCACGTTCTGCGAAGGCCGCGACATCCAGGGCTGGGAGCGCGTCAACCGACGCAGTCGCCGGGTACCGCTCACGGTCGAGCACGTCATGGCATCGGCCGCCCTGCCCTTCCTGTTCCCCGCCATCGCGCTCGCGGACGGTTGGTACGGCGACGGCGGCATTCGCTTGACGTCCCCGTTCGCTCCGGCCATTCACCTCGGCGCCCATCGCATCCTGGCGATCTCGACCCGCCGTGGTCGAACGATCGCCGAGGCGGACCAGCCGGTGATCGACGCCTATCCGCCGCCGTCGCGCATCGCCAGCCTGGTGCTGAACGCGATCTTCCTGGATCAGCTCGATGGCGACGCCCACAACCTGCACCGGATCAACGAACTGCTCGATCATGTTCCCGAGGGCGAACGCGGCCCGCTGAGGCCCGTCGACCTGCAGGTCTGGCGCCCTTCGATGGACCTGGGCGAGCTCGCGAACGACTACGAGGCGCGTTTGCCCTGGGCGCTGCGCTTCCTGATGCGCGGTACGGGCACCAAGGAATCCCGCTCGAACGACTTCCTCTCGATGATCATGTTCCAGGGCGACTACCTGTCCCGGTTGGTCACCTGTGGTGAGCAGGACGCCGAGGAACGCCGCGACGAGATTCTGGCCTTCCTGGGCACCTGAGCGCCACGACCCGGGCGCGGGCAACCGCACCTGAGGACCGCCAGCGCGTCGTACTCGGAGCCGCAATCGCCTGATCACGACCTGATCGAACCGCAATCGGTCCCCTCTTGCACGACTAAAGGACTTGTCCTATAGTAGATCCATGCTCGAGTTCATCCTCCTCGGCCTCCTCTTCGAACCGGAGAGCGGCTATGCCCTGAAGCAACGGTTCGCCGAAGGAGCCACGTACTTCTGGGACGCGGATCAGAGTCAGATCTATCGCACACTGGCTCGGATGGAGGACAAGGGCTGGTTGCGCAGTCAGCTCGAACCGTCCGAGGACGGGCCCGACCAGCGCGTCTACGCACGCACACCCCAAGGTCGTCGCGCGTTCGAGGTTTGGCTGCGTGAGGATCCGATCCAACCTCCGGTTCGATTGCCGTACGTGGCGCAACTCTTCCTGCTGGGAGAACTCGAAGACCTCGAACGCACGGTGGAGTTCCTGACGAGCTTGCGCACGCAGTTACGGCAACGACGACGAGCGCTCGAGGGAGTCGCCTCCGACTTCGACGTGAGGTCGATCGAGGACTTCCATGCAGACCTGGCCCTACGCCTCGGACTCGCAACAGCACGTGCACGAACGAAATGGTGTGACGACGCTCTCCGGCGCACACGCCGCGCCATGCGCAAGGAACCCAACTCATGAAACGACAAGAACGAACGAACGTGCGCGGCATGCGCGGAACTTGGATCTGTGCTCTCGTCCTGGTCGCAGTGCAAGGTTGCGCCACGTCGCGCGGCACGGAGAAAGCCGACG
>JAJDEX010000044.1 GCA_029259575.1 Planctomycetota bacterium
GGCACCTCGGGGCGTACCGCGAACGAGACGGGCTGACCGTGGACGGCTGCCGTCAACTGCCGCAGTTCGCCCTCGCCGGTATCGAACAGTCGGATCGCTCCGACCGAGCTGAACTCGTTGTTGTGGGTCGACTTGTGCGCCACAAGCACGCGCCGCCCGAGTGCGTCGATGTCCAAGCCGCGCACGCTGCCCGACACGTCGAACGTCGCGACCGGAACATCGAAGCCGCGCGCCAAGAGGAAGACCTCGGGCAGCGACACGTCGTCGCCCCAAGTTCCGAACGCAGCGCGATGACCGTCGGCCACGATGCGCACCACCTCGGGCAAGTTCTGTCGAGCGCCGGGCGACGTCCCCAGTTCCAAGTCGTTGTGCAACGTGTTCGCGTCGACGTTCCACATCTCGAGCCGTGCCGAACTTCCGATGACGTGGTTCCACCAACCGGCGGCCAGCGTCGTGCCGTCCGCATCCAAGTCGACGCACGATGCGACTTCGTCGGCAGCACGATTCAACGTGAACACGGGTACCCATGCGCCCGGTGCGTCCTCGAGCACGCGCAACGAACCCAGGGCACCGACGGCGAGCCGCGAACCATCGTGTGCGAGCGAGATGGCGCGCGAGGAGTACGCCAACGTTTCGTGATGACGCGTCGTTCCGAGGTGGTCGATCACGTACAGGTCCAAGCCAGCCGAGATCGCGATGCGTCGCCCGTCGTCGGACACGTCCAACGCGTTCAACGCGACACCGTCCAGCTCCAGTTGGGTCAGGACCGCACCGGTCTCGCCGAGCAACACCTCGACGTGTACGGTGTCGAGGCTCGTGTCGTGCCCCGCAGCAACGACGATGCGTCCGTCCTTGCTGCAAGCGAGTTGGGTCGTCCCATCACTGACGCCGGACATGGCATGCAGCCAGTTCGCGCCGAGGCCTTGGGACTGTGCCGCGTCGCCCAGGTCGTAGCCTCCGACGAACAGATTGCGGAAGGTCGAGTTCGGGATCGGGATCGCGTCCAACGCGAACCCGCGGGCGACGTCGCTCGCGGCGGCGGTTCGGATCGACTGCGCCAGGCGGTGTCCTCCGACCTCGACGAAGCGCGCGCCCACCGTTCCGCTGGCGTGCGTGTCGATGGCGAGCCAGCGTGGATTGGCTCCGCCCATCGCACCGATCGCCAGGTTCTCGCGCCCGGTCAAATGCACATCGCCCGGGATCCAGGGCGTCCCCGCGTCGGGATGATGGACCCAGACCTGGCGAGGTTGGAACACGTCCTGAGCCACCGCGGGGGTGGTCAGGTGGACGGACAGCAGCAGGCCGGCGATCGCCAGCGGTTGGACACTCGGTCGAGCCATGAAATGGAGCGCTCGTTCAAAAGAGACTTGGACGAGGAAACGTAACCCGCTCAGGAACACCGGGTCGCGCACAACCCCTTCCCTGGACAAGACTTGCGTCGTTCCGGGCCTGTGGATTCCGCCGATTTCGCGTTCGCTCCAGGAGGTCTCTCCGCGAGACCGGCGCAAGGAGCGGATAGAATCCCGCCCCCATCGCGGATCGGGGAGAGTTCCGCCCCCTCTCCAGGCCCTGCCACGACGGTTTCGCACCGTCCGCCGCACGAACCTGGATCGGGAGCGCGGGCGCCGAAGGGGCAAGCCGGACGACCATCGCCCGCGCGAATCTCTCAGGCAAAGTGGACCCGATCCGGAAGGCTTCCTGGAGGCACCGTCCCTGCGTGGGACATGCGTGCGGACAGGGGCGCGAAGGACACGACTCCGCCGTTCCATCTCCGCGCTCTCGACACCGCCCACGTACCTCCCATGAAGCAGACCTCGTTGCACTCCGTTCACATCGCTGCCGGCGCGCGGATGGTCGAATTCGGTGGCTGGTCGATGCCGGTCCAGTACGGCCCGATCCTCGAGGAAGCCCAGCGCGTGCGCACCACGGGCGGCCTGTTCGACCTGGGCCACATGGGCCGCTTCCGCTTCACGGGGCCCGATGCCGTCGCGTTGATCGACCGCGTCGCGACCTGCTTCTGCGGCAAGATCCCGATCGACTCGATCCGCTACGGCCTCCTGTGTCGTGAGGACGGCAACCCGATCGACGACGTGCTGGTGTACCGCGGCGCCGACGACGTCTTCATGGTCGTGAACGCGGGGAACCGCGATGCGGACATGGCCTGGATCCGTCAGCATGCGGATGGGCTCGATGTGACGATCGAGGACCAGACCGACGAACTCGCGATGCTCGCCGTGCAAGGTCCGAAGGCGGCCGAGGTGTTGCAGCGCGTCACCGAGGACCTGGACCTCTCGACCGTCGGCTACTACAAGTCGGGCTTCGGCACGTTGTGCGGCCTGGCGAACACGCGCTTCTCGCGCACCGGTTACACGGGCGAGGACGGCTTCGAGATCTACTTCCCGAACGCCGAGGGCGAGCGCGTCTGGAACGCCATCGCTGAAGCGGGCGCCGCCGACGGCATCACGCCGATCGGCCTGGGCGCGCGCGACACCTTGCGCCTCGAGGCGGGCATGCCGCTGTACGGTCACGAGATCGACGCCGAGCACAACCCGATCGAAGCCGGCTTGAACTTCGGCGTCTCGTTCCACGAGGACAAGGGCGACTGGATCGGTCGCACCGCTCTCGCCGCCGTCAAGGAGAACCCGCAGCGCAAGCTGGTCGGCCTCACGACCGACGGCAAACGCGCGCCGCGCCAGGGTTACGCCCTGATGAACGGCGAGACCCAAGTGGGCACGATCTGCTCCGGCGCGGTCTCCCCCACGCTGAACACGAACATCGGGACGGCCTACCTGCCGCTCGACCTGGCCGAAGTCGGCCGGACCTTCGACATGGACATCCGCGGCAAGCGCCAAGCGTGCACCGTCGTGGAGCTCCCCTTCTATTCCCGCAAGCGATAGCCCCCTAGCACCTTCCCAACATGCGTCCCGACGACCGTAAGTACCTGGAGTCCCACGAGTGGGCCAAGATGGACGGCGACACGATCCTGGTCGGCATCACCGACTTCGCCGTGGTTGAACTCTCCAG
>JAJDEX010000431.1 GCA_029259575.1 Planctomycetota bacterium
ACGGCGGCGATGGTGGGGACGGCGGCAGCGTCGTTCTCGAGGCCACTCACGAGCTGAATTCGCTGCTCGTGGTTGGTCGTGCCTTCCGCTACGCGGCCAAGGGCGGCGTTCCCGGCGGAACGAACCTGTGTACCGGCGCGCGCGGCAAGGACGTCGTCGTCCAGGTGCCGATCGGCACGCTCGTCTACGACAGTGAGCGCGGCAACCTGCTCAAGGATCTCGCCACCGACGGCGCTCGCGTCATCGTGGCCAAGGGGGGCAAGGGCGGCAAAGGCAACAAGCGCTTCGCCAACGCCGTGCGCCAGGCGCCGACCGAATTCACGCACGGGCTACCGGGCGAGAAGCGTCGCCTGAACCTCGAGCTCAAGCTGTTCGCCGAGGTCGGTCTGCTCGGCTTCCCGAACGCCGGCAAGTCGACGTTCCTGTCGCGCGTGACCCAGGCGACCCCGAAGATCGCCGACTATCCGTTCACCACGCTCGAGCCCCAGGTCGGCATCGCGACCGTCGGGGACTACGACACCCTGGTGCTGGCGGACCTACCCGGACTGATCGAAGGCGCCTCGGAAGGTCATGGCCTGGGGCACAAGTTCCTGCGCCACGTCGAGCGTTGCTCGGTGCTGTTGCACCTCGTCGACGTGTCGGAGTCCGCCGACCGGGATCCGGTCGAGGCCTGGTCCGCGCTCGAGGCCGAGTTGAAGAAGGCCTCGCCGGAACTGTTCGAGAAGCCGCGCCTGGTCGTGGCCACGAAGCACTTCGAGGACGACGCGTCCAACGAGCGATTGGCCGAACTGCAGGCCGCCGTCGGCAAGGTGCAGGGCTCCGAGGTCATTCCGATCTCGAGCGTCATCGGCACCGGCCTCGAAGGGCTGTTGGTCCGTGCTCGCCAGCTGGCGCGGCCGGACGTCAACGCGCTCTAGGTCCCGTCCGCCGGTCCCCGGGATCGCCACCGGAATCCGTCCCGGAGGGGGGCGCTCCTGAGATCGGGGCTCCCAACGTTCGTTCGGGGCAGGCAAGTCGGGCGCGTCAGGGTGCTGGTCGACGCCAGAGATCGGGCCAGGGACCAGCCCTCACGTACCCGAGGGGCGTATTCGGCCGGCAAATCCGCCTGGTCAGCCTGCGCGACTCAAGAGGGCCGGCGCAGGACGTCGATTCTGGTGAGGTCTGGACCTCCTTTCCTCCGACAGCCACACGTGACGCAGCCCCAACCCAACCCCCAGGACGAGACCTCCTTCCACGAGGTTCATCCCGATCAACGCCAACCTGGCGCAGCGCCCCAGCCCACACCGCAGAACGCTGCGCCTGTGGGGCCGACCCCCGTCGTGCCCAGCGCTCCGCAATCTGCTCCCGGGGCACCGCCGGAAGCCGTGCAGCCCATGGCTGGCGATCCGGCGCCGACCGGTGTCGCAGCGCAAGGCCCGGAGGTGTCCGACGAAGCTGGACCGGGCCCGCGCAAGCGATTCGAGACCAAGGCCAAGGCCAAACCTGCGCGTCGGTCCGAACTGGCGACGTCGACCGGTTCACCGCGGCATCAGGTCGAGTCCTGGCTCGGTGTGATGGTGCAGGAGCAGGCCTCGGACCTGATCCTCCGTGCGAACGGACGCCCGAGTCTGCGCGTCGACGGCAAGATCCGCTTCTTGCCCGGCCGCGTTCCCGGTCCCGGCCCGATGCAGGAGATCTTCGAGGGCATCCTCGGCGAACGCCGCCTGCGGGAATGGACCAAGACCGGCAGCTCGGACGCTGCGATCCAACTGGACGGCTTGGGCCGCTTCCGGATCAACGCCTATCGCCAGCTCGGCGAGCCCGCGATGGTCATCCGGCGCATCAACGAGCAGGCCCCGAACCTCGAGGATCTCGACCTGCCCGCCGAGGACCTGAAGCAACTCGCGCTGCGCAAGCGTGGTTTGATCCTGGTGACCGGCATCGCCGGCTCCGGCAAGTCCACGAGTCTGGCCGGCATGATCCAGTACATGAATCAGAACGTCGAGCGTCACGTGGTCACCCTGGAGGACCCCGTCGAGCTCATGTTCAAGGAAGATCGCTGCGTCATTTCGCAACGCGAAGTCGGAACCGACACGACGTCGTTCAGCGATGGCCTGCGTCACGCGTTGCGGCAGAGCCCCGACGTCATCTTCATCGGTGAGGTGCGCGACGCAACGACCGTCGTCGCCGCGCTCGAGGCGACCGAGACCGGTCACATGGTGATGAGCACCATGCACACCGTGAACGCGGCCCAGACCCTCGACCGCATCCTGGGATTCTTCCCGGGCGAACGTCACACGCAGATCCGTCAGCGTCTAGCCGACAACTTGGCCGGCGTGCTCAGTCAACGCCTCGTGCCGCGCATGGGTGGGGGCTTGATCCCGGCCTACGAGTTGATGATCCCGACCCCGCACGTGCGCGAGCTGATCGAGGAAGGCAAGACGACCGAGATGGCCAAGGTCATCGAGGGCGGCAGCGAGGCCGGTCTGATCTCGTTCAACGAGTGCTTGCGCGACCTCGTCCAGACCAAGAAGGTCGACTTGAACGACGCCCAGGCATCGAGTGATCGTCCGGACGAGTTGCTCCTGGCGCTCCGCGGCATCCGCGGCAGTTCCGAGCGCGTCGCTGGACCGCAGAACAACGCCAACAGCGGTCCGCCGCGCCCACCCGGTGTGCCTGCCAAGGAGATGGGCGGAGGTCCTGGAAAACGTCGGCCCCCGGGTCAGAGCCCCGACGGGCTGCGCCTCGCCTAGTTCCGCAGGCAGGACCCTGAATGGAATCGAGAAGGCCCGGTGACGGGCCTTCTTGCGTTGCGACGTGCTTCCCTGGAGGGCCGGGCCCGGTCGATCCGATACGAACGGGCCTTCGCGAGCGGGAGAGGGCCAGCTGTGGTCCTGGGACAGCAGGAACCCTTGATTTCACCCGTTGCGACGCGGGTCCATCGTCGTGCCGAGCGAACCGGGGCAGCCTTCGTCCAAAGCCCTGGGAGAACTCTGGCCAAGCTCTGTACGAATCTCCGCGGAAGATCCCCCGAGCCCATGCGTCCGAGCCCTCACTGCCATGAGGAGAGCCCCCGAATCGCGCGTCTCGAATCGCCTCCCCAGCGCCCCCGGCCCCTTCGACCGCGGGGCACAGGGTTCGTCCCAAGTCAGGGGCGGGAGAGGCGACGCGGGCGGGGTCCGACCTCCGTTCGCGCTCGACCGTCACCTGGGCCTCGGACTGCTGTTGGGCGTTCTGTTGGTGGTGGGATTCGCTTGGGGGATTCTCGAGATGTCCGGTTCGCGGCCGGTTCCGTTGATGCAGCCCGGGCGCGCCGACGTTGGAGCCAACGGGCCAGCGGACGTCTTCGAGAACCCGAACGGCCCCGTCGCCCAGGACGCATCCATGTCGGAATCAGCGGATGCTCCGTCGTCCACGGAAACCAACGCGACCCAGCGCGTGGTCCTGACCGGTTGGCAGGATTGGGACTGGACCGGCGCCACGCGACCCGCGGGATCGAACGGCACGTGGAGCCCCCCCGAATCCGCGAGTCCCGAGGACCCGTTGGCCACGCAACTCGAACTGCTGTACGTCCTGATCGATCCCGATGATCCGGGCGCAAGTCATGTGCGGGTGCGGTATCGCGAGTCCCTCGCGGACTTCGGCACCCAGGTCCTGCGCATCGGGGATCACCTGCCGCCTCCCTGGGACGCGGCGGAACTCCGGCATGTGCGCGAGGACGCCGTGGTCTTCGTCTTCGACGAGTCGACCTGGGCGTCGCGCATCCCCGAGGTCCTGACGGCCAGCAGCGAGGGCGGACGGTCCCTGGGTACAGGCAACGGTCCCGTCGGTGGACGTCGCCTGCGTCCCCGTCAAGCGCCGAACCTGCCGGCTGGCGTCACGACCGCGGCGCCGCGCATGGATCGGCCCGAGGTCGCCCGCGATGTCGACGCGAACGGAACGGGTGCGAGTCCCGAGGACCCCGGCGTCGGCCCGCCCCAGGCTGGGGACGCCCACGGGGACCTCGACGAGCGCAGGGGCAGCGACGGAGTTTGAAGGCCACCGGCGTTCGGTCGATCGGGTCGATTCCGGGCGCGCCCGTGATTCGCGCGTGAATCGACCTGGGGCAGCCCCTAGGTCGCTCAGCCCGCCCAGGAGCCCACGCAGGGCATTTTGGGGCAGGAAACCGGCTGGAATGTGGCGATCCAGGGGAAGCGAACCCCCGCGCCGCCGTCTACGGATGGCCGAGCTCCGTTGGGGACTTCGCACGAACCGGCTAGGATGGCCGGTCGCGGTAACCCTCCAACGGCTCCGCCCATCCCTATGAAGGTCTCGACCGTCAATCTCGTTTGCTGGTGCGCCTCTGGCGTCTTCGTCCTCGGACTCTTCGGCTTCGCGCTCCAACACAAAGGGCGCCTGAACAAGACGCTCGAGGACGTTCCCGTCGCGGAGTTGGTGCTGAACCAGCCGAACGATGCGAAAGGGCCCGAGGGCAAGCGCTCGGACTACCAGAAGGAAGTCGTGCCGATCTGGCACACGTTGAACTGGACGGGGTACGTACCGCCGGTCAAGGAGAAGCCCCCCGAAGGTCCCAAGCCGACCGTCGTGCGCAAGGGCGTCAAGGACCTCCTCTCCATCATCTTCATCCAGGTCGACACCGACGACCCCGGCGGGTCGGTCATCCGCGTTCGCTACCAGGGCGACCTGGCGAAGGAAGTCGACGGGCAACTCGTCGTCGGCGACACGCTCCCCGGCCGCTTCAGCTACGCGGCCGTGCACCGGATCAACCCCGAGTCGGTGGAGTTCGCCTTCACGATCGAAGAAGGGAAAGAGGAAGCGCGCGAGAACGAGGTCGTGGATGCGTTCAACGACTCGAGCCGCTACCAGATCGTCAGCGTCGTCGACGGCCAGGTCGTCCGACCGCCGCGCAAGGGCCTGCCCCAGCGCGCGGACAAGCCGAAGGCCAAGACCGAGACGCGCGAGATCACGCCCAACCTGTGGCAACTCGGCAGCGAGGACGTGAAGAGCTTCGGCGACGACTACCAGCGCATCCTGACCCAAGACGTCAAGACGCGCACGCACTACGACGCCAACGGCAAGCGTGCCGGCATCGAGATCACCGAGGTCAAGTCCGGTTCGATCGCGCAACGTCATGGCGCCAAGGAAGGCGACATCATCATCAGCATCAACGGCCACGGCGTGTCGTCGGAGCAAGAGGCGATCAAGTACGTGAAGAACAACTCCGACACGACCTCCGTCTGGGAAGTCGTCGTCGAGAACATGGG
>JAJDEX010000432.1 GCA_029259575.1 Planctomycetota bacterium
GAGGTGCCGGCCTCGATCTCGCTCCTCGTCCACGGCGTGCGCGCACACACGCCGCTGTCGATCCCCGGCGTGCCCGGTGCGCTCCTGGTCGACCGGGGATCCGCCTCGATCCAGGCGGCGGTCCTGGGCTCTTCCGGACAGGCCATCCATACGCTGCAGGTGCCGGACGATCCGGACCTGATCGGGACGTACCTGGCCGTTCAGCCGGTGCTCCGCGGCCCGTCCGGGACGCGGTTCTCGGACGATTGGCTCGCACCCTTGGTTTTCTGACCATCCGCTGCGGATCACTTCGCAGGCCTCCAGCGCCCCCGTCCGGCTCGATCCGGACGGGGGCGCATGTGTGTCGAGGTCGAGTCGGGCGGGAGTGAGCCGCGGACGACCGGCGGTGGGACAAATTCGGGTCCAGCGACCCGAAAACGCCGTGGCGGCAGGGTGCGGGGCGTTCTGGGTGCCCATTCGCGGCCACGGGAAGGCTCGGGCGCGCTCGGTCGGCCTCGGACCGAACTCGGTTTCGCAGGTTCGCCTTCAGGGTGGATCACCATGAGATCGACATAGGCACGGATACCCCTCCACCACAGGTCCTCCCTCGGCACCCGGCCGCGGCCTCTCGTGGTTCCCCGAATCACCTCCTCACCTCAGGTTCCCCCATGCGAATTGGGATGCTCTCCTCGATCCGACCCCTCGCGCTGCTTGCGCTGCTCGCCGCAGGCTGTAGCTCTGGGTCCGACAGTTCCTTCATCACGCTCACCAGTGCCCTTCAGGACCTGACGGCTGCTCCCGAAGGAACCACCACGGTTCTGACCTTCTCGGACAACCCCGGGACGGTCGCTTTGGGCATGGTCTCGTCGAACGGAGCGCAGAACGCGCTCTCGATCGGCGGTTCGGGGACGACCCGTACGGTGACCTGGGACGGCCGAGTCTCCCCTGCGGATCAGGTGCGCGTCGTGGGCAACCCCACGGTGTCCACCGCGTATCGCGCCGTCACGACGAGTGATGCGACCGCTCCGACGTTCGTGGTCACGTCCGCGACGCAGGACAATGGGGATGCACTGCTCGGAGGAGACACGATCACCCTGACGTTCACCGGGCCGCGCGTCGTCGAGGCGCTGGCCGAGGACGTCACCAACTGGACCCTCGAGTCCGGTGGCGAGACCTTGGACCTCACGGGTTCCACCTTCGACCTCGTTCCGGCCACGCAGATTCTGACCGCGACGTTGGCTGCGGGAGCCAACATCCACGCGGCCTTCGAACTCACGCCGGCGAACCTCATCAGTGTGGGGGAGACCGCGGTCGCGAACGTGGCTGTTGCAGGTGCTGCGGTAGGTGACGCAGTTGCCCCGACGCTCGTCTCGATGGAACAACGCCTGGCGCTCAACGCCACCGGCACGATCGTCGACTTCGTGTTCAGCGAGCCGATGGACCCGATCAACGGTCCGCGCATCGGCCGCTTCTCGGTCAACGATCACGTCGACGCCATCGGCAGCACGCTGACCGCCGGCGTGACGCAGCCCGACGCGCTCACGTTGCGCGTCACGTTCTCGAAGCCGGTTGTTCCGGGCCTCGACACGATCGATCACCTGGGTCTCATCGACGCCCACGGCAACGCTCTCGTGAACGCCACCGTGGCGATCGGGAACGCCGAGGCTGCCGCCAACGCGTTCACCTCGGTCACCGCGACCACCGCCTCGAACTCCGGTGGCGATCAGATCGTGATCATCACGGACCAGGCCCTGGACCCCGACCTCGCGATCGATCCGGCCCGCTGGACCATCGACGTCCAAGCCGTCGGCATCACGATGGCGGACCAGACGCTGGCCTACGACCTGGCCACGCGCACGCTCACGGTCGACCTCGACTTCGACATGAACAACGGGGACACGGTCGACGTGACCTCCGTCGGACAGGTCGACATCGACGGGGATGCCTTCGGTGTGGCTGCCGGCCAGGTGAACGCCAGCGGCGACGCCGTGGCTCCGACGGCCTCGGCCGCGATCCAGAACCGCGTTGCGGACCCGACCGGTCAGACGGTCGACGTGACCTTCAGCGAGGACCTCGACCCGGCCACCGCCCAGGACGCCAGCAATTACGACATCGGAGCTGGCGCCGGCACGAACATCACCAGTGCGACCGTCCTCCCGGACGGCAACACGGTGCGCGTCGTGACGACCACGGTGCTGATCCCCGGTACCGTCAACATCAGCATCGACAACGACATCGAGGACCTGGCCGGAACGGCCACGGGCGTCGTGATCGGACCGATCACGCTGACCTCGACCGACGTCACCGACCCGACGATCAGCACCATCACGGCGCTGGTCACCGCGGGTGCCGACAACGACACCGTGACGGTCACGTTCGACGACGACATGATCCAGGCCGAGGTCCAGTCCCTCGCCAACTGGAACTTCGAATCGCCGATCGGCACGCCCTGGGCCCTCGGTCCGGAGACCGTCAGCTACAACCCCGCGACCCGCCTCGCCGCGGTGCGCCTGGACGACGGCGACCAGTTCCTGCGCGTCGGGGACACGTTCCAGCTCGGCTTCACGACGATGCGCGACATCGCCGCGAACACCGTCGATGCGACGGTCGTCAGTGGACTCGTCACCGGTGAGTCGGGCCGCCCGAGTGCTCACGTCGCCTGGCGCGACGACGCGCCGAACGACGACGACGTCATCGTGCGCTTCGACGAGCCCTGCGGCCCGTTCGACGACATCTACCATCCGATCAACAACGCGTTCGGCACCCAGTTCTTCGCGGTGCGCGACAACGTGGGAGCCCTGCGTGGTCACCCGACCGCAGCCGTCTCCATCCATGGCGGACTGGGCGTTCGCCTGAGCTACGGCTTCGTCGTCTCCTTGACCGACACCGTCGACGTCGCGGGTCTGACCGATCTCGCCGGCAACGTGATGTTCGAGTCGGTGGACATGCCCATCCTGGGCTCCAACACCACCGCTCCGCTCCAAGCTGCGCTGCCCATCCACACCGCCGTGTCGGGCGAGTCCGGGGACACCGTCCTCGTGACCTTCAACCGTCCGATGAGTCCGTGGCAGATCACCAACCCGGCTCTGTACCGCCTGCAGACCTTCCCCGGCGGCGACGTGATCGATCTCTCGAACGCGACGTTCTCCTGGGACGGATCCACGGTCCTTACGATCGGTCTGAGCAGTTCCGACCTGGACGGCTCCGAGACGTATCGACTGGGTCTCCTGAACAACGTCGATCCGCTGCGGACCGAGACCGGCATCAGCTTGGCGGGCATCGACAACCAGGACAACACGGTCGTCGGTGATACGGTCAACGGCCCGACGCAAGGTGGCTCCGCCGCCTTCCTCGACACGGCCGTCGCGGACTCCGTGATCGTGATCTTCGACGAGGCCGTCGACCAGACGGCTGCAGAGGTCCCCGGCAACTACGACCTGAACGTTGGCAACTTGGCGACGACCGTCACGCGGATCAGCCCGCGGGTCGTGCGCGCCACGTTCGGCGTGACTCCGGTCGCGGCCCAGAACCTCGTGATCGCTCAGGCCTCGTCGGTCGACGTCGCGGGCAACCAGGCCGCGGGTGCGATCACTCTGGCCGTCGGGACCGACGTCGATGCTCCGCTGCTCGCCTCGGTGGCCGGCACGTCCACGCCGGGCCTGGGAGGGGACACGATCCAGATCGAGTTCACCGAGCAGCTCGACCTGGTGACCGCACTCGACCGCTCGAACTACACGGTGACCAACGGCATCGCTCTGCCGTTGACCAACGCGACGTTCACCTGGAACAGCACGACGGAAACCGTGACCATCCGCCTCCCGGACGGAATGAACCTCAACGTCAACCAGGTGCTGAGCGTCAGCGTCAACGCGGTGATGGATGCCTCGGGCAACGCCATCGGTGCGCCCGTCGCCCTCGGTGGGCCCATCGGTGGCGACTCGACGGCTCCGAGCGTGGCCAAGGCCTTCGTCAACTTCGAGGTCGATCCGTTCGGCGGCGCGGTCGACATCCTGTTCACCGAGGACGTCAGCATGTCGTTCGCCGCCAACATCGCGAACTGGACCTTCACGGGTGGCGGTGGGATCACCAGCGTCACCGAGCTGGCCTCGAACCACGTTCGGATCCAGGTCGCATCGATCGTCAGCGCTGGTGAGACGTTGGACCTGGATATCGGCCTGACCGATTCCGCCGGCAACGCCACGATCGCAGCCCTCGTCGTCGATCCGTTCGACGGCTTGGAGTGAGACACGGCTCGGCGGGAAACCCCCGCTGAGAGAGTCCTGGCACGGGGTTTCCCCGCTGGGAACGAGGACCCGCGACCCCGCCGATCGGCTGGATCGCGGGTCCTTCGCATTCTCCTTCAGACGGGGCCACCGGCGACCCGATATCGGACAGGACCCTCCCTCTATGGGGGCGCCAACCCTTCCTCCGTCCATCCATCTCTCGTGCACGATCCGGCAACCGACATACCGTCCCAGGACTCCCAACTCATCGTTGAGGATGTCGTCTCCGCGCTCACCGGCGATGTGGAGGCGATCCTCGATGCGGATCGTCTGCGCTCGCAGATGGAACGCGCCGCTGAGGAGTTCGATCGTCGTACGGCGCACGCCTTCGGTCGTGCCCTGCTCGACAGTCTTTGCGATGACCCGGGCAACCTGCGGTTGCTCGAGGCCCTGGTGATCCTGGGCCTGGCTCACCCCGACGTGCTCGGCGAGCATCGCATCTCGCTGGCGGTCGAAGGCCGGCGCCTGGCCGTGCTGCTGGAGCGCTCCGGCGATCCGGATCGCGCCCGCAGCGTGCTCGAGCTGTTGGCGAACAACATGCCGACCGAAAGGACGATCGATCAGGAGCTCGCGGGAGTCCTGCGTCGCTCCGGCAAGACCGAAGAACTCGTCGAGCGCTACTTGGCGCGCGCCGAGGAGTGCATCAAGGACGGCAAGCCCTCCGAGGCCATTCCGTGGCTGCAGGAGATCCTGCTGCTCGACCGTACGCGTCGCGACGTGGCGCGCATGATCCGCGACCTGCGCTATCAGGAAGCCGAGAAGTCGAACCGTTCGAAGCGTCGTTGGCGTCTGCTGTTCGTCCTGTTGCTCGTTTCGACGGGCGTGTCGGCGCTGATCGCCCGTGAGGTCTCGATCCGTCGCACCTACGACGGCCTTCCCGAAGCGAGCCTGGAGACGCCCAGCACGTTGCACGAGCGACGCGCGGGCCTGCAGGCGATGCTCGACGACTACCGTGTGTGGTCCGGCATGGTCGGTGTGACGCAGGAACGCGACACGCTCGACACGCGGATCGCCGATCACGAACGTGAGATGGCCGCCGAAGGGCGCCGCAACGCCCGCGTCGCAGTCCAACGCCAGGAGATGGCGGAGGCCGCGCGGATGCGTGGCTTGATGCACTCCGAGCGGGGCGAGTTCGACGAGGCTCTCGTCAGCTTCCAGGAAGCCCTGGAGCGCTCCCAGCCCGATTGGGAGCACCGAGCTCAGCTGCAGGTCGACATCGATGCTCTCGAGAAGTGGCAGGCGGACCAAGGCGAATGAGTTTCCTCGACCGAATTGGACGGGGGAAGCGCATTCGTGCCGCAGCCCGCCGACTCGCTTCCGACTCCTCGCCGGACAGCTACGCAAGCCTCGCGCGTGAGTACGTGATGGTCGGCGACACCGCCGCCGTGCTCAAGGTGTGCACCGAAGGCCTGCAACTGCATGCCGGCAACAGCGAGCTGTTGCGCCTCGCCGAGCGCGCTACCAGCCTGAAACTCGACGAGCGCATCCGATCGCTCGAGGCCGACCTGGCCAACGGGCCCCGCCCCGCGCTCTGGCGTGAGCTCTGCGAAGTGTTGCTCGAGTGCGGTCGCCCGCGTCGCGCAGAAGAGGCTGCCGAGCGTTGGAGCCAAACGACTCAAGACACCGAAGCCCACTACTACCGTGCCCGTGGGCGCGCCGGACGATTCTTCGAGGATCGGCTGGCTGCGGACGGACGCACGGCCTGGGGACTCGCGAACACCGCTGCCAACCAGATGCCGGGTGACATTCGCCCGTTGCGCCTGATGGCGGACATCGCCACGCGCGCACGCGCTTGGAACGAGGCGCGCACCGCTCTGGCGCGCTTGCTGGAGCTGCGGCCCGGCGACCAGGAGCTCGAGCTCAGTTTCCGTGACGCGATGACGCGTTCCCAGGACTGTGCATCCTTCGATCGCTGCTTGGCCGAGGTCGAGCGGAGCGGCGAGCTCGAAGGGGACTCGGACGGGAGCGACAACACGCACTCCAGCGTTGCGGTTCGACCTCTGCTCCAAGCCCTGGGCTCCCAACCCGGCGTTCGCGCGGCGGTCTACCATCGCGGGAGCACGGCCCTGGTTCAGGGACTGCACGGCGCCACCGCCGATCGAACCGCACGTGGCGTGCGCGAGACCGTGACCGCCTGCCGCACCGCGGCGCGCCGCATGGGATTCGGTCAGCCCTTCGAGGTCCGTTTCGAAGGCGACTTCGGCACGCTCGTCGCCTACCCCGATCGCGATGGCGCGGCCGCGGTGTGGGTCGAAGGCGGCGCCACGGCCACCCAATTGGCCGCACTGGCCGAGATCGGAACCGCGGGTTCCCGAACGGAGCGTGACTCCCGATGAAGGAAGTTCTCGAACCTCTCGCGCTCGTCCCGGGCGTCCGGATGACCGCGGTCATCGGATTCGACGGCGTTCCCGTCGCGTCCATGCCGGGCTGCCGCATGCGCGGTGAGCGCGGCTCCGCCACGGCGGCGCTCGACTCGGACGAAGGCCTGCACTCGTTCTCCGCGTTGGCTTCCAGCTGGATGTCCGACCTGGCGCGCTCGCTCGGCCAACTGGCCTGGAACGCACCCGATCGCGCGGTGCTCGTCGCGACGCACGGAGCCATGGTTCTGCAGCGTGGACCCGGAGCGATCCTGCTCGTCGTCCTGGAGCACGGGACGAGTCCCGAGGAACTTCGCGTGCCGATGGACGGCGCGCTCGGTCGCATGCGTCGACTCTTGCGCGGACTGGGTGATACACCCGCCAACCAAGGGGCCAACGCCCAACCCAACCACGATTCGCAGGCTACGGGACAACCGTCCCAGGCAGCGGATTCGCGTACGGAGCCGGCACCGCCGGCGCCTCTTCCTTCCGATGAATCCACGACGGGGTCGACCCCGTTCCAGTGGAATCCGACCTCCGATGTCTCCGGAGACAGCTAGATGGTTCAGATCAACTTCGCCCAGAAGTCCGTCACGGTCAAGATCGTGTACTACGGTCCCGGTATGTCCGGTAAGACCACCAACCTCGAGGTGGTCCACCAAAAGGCCCCCGAGAGCAGCCGTGGTGAACTCACCAGCATCTCCACCGATGGGGATCGCACGTTGTTCTTCGACTTCATGCCGCTCGACCTCGGCACGGTCGCGGGTATGCGCACGCAGTTCCAGATCTACACCGTTCCAGGTCAGGTCTACTACAACTCGACGCGCAAGCTCGTGCTGCAAGGTGTCGACGGCGTCATCTTCATCGCCGATTCGTCGGCCTCGATGATGGAGGAGAACCTGGAGTCGCTGCGCAACCTGCAGGAGAACCTGCAGGAGTACGGCAAGGACATCATGACCATCCCGATGGTCATGCAGTTCAACAAGCGCGACCTGCCGGACGCGATGACGATGCCCGAGCTCGAGGCCGCGATGAACCCGATGGGTTGTCCGACCTTCGAGGGCATCGCCAACACGGGCCAGGGTGTCTTCCCGACGCTCAAGGCGCTGGCTGCGACCGTGCTCGACACGATCCACGAGCAGACCGGTGGTGGCACCGCGCCGCCCTCGGATCCGAACATCGCTGCGGCGGAGGATTCGCCCACGCCGACCCCGATGCAGCAGACGGGATTCCATCCTGCGCCCACCGCGAAGGCCACGGCGTCGTCGATGCCGGAGCCTGCCGCTCCGCAGCCGCGCTTCGCCGAGCCCGCGGGGGGAGGATCGAAAGCCACGGAGACTCGGGAGTCCACGCCGCAGATGGCGGAGCCTCAGCCGATGGCCATGGCGCCGCGGCCGACGAGCCCCGAGCCCGCCGCTCCGTTGTCGATGCCTCGCGAGCCGATGGCCGCGCCGAGCATGGCCTCGGACTCGACGCCGACTTCGGGATCGCCCGAGGTGCAGCAGACCGGATTCCATCAGCAGCAGGGGCAGCAGCAACAGCAGCAACCGGCTCAGCAGCAGCAACCGTCGATGCAGCAACAACAGCCGCAGCCGATGCAGCAACAGCAGCCGATGCAGCAGCAACCCATGCAGCAAACCGGCTTTCACCAGCCCATGCAGCAGACGGGGTTCCACGAGCAGCCCATGCAGCAACAGCAACAGC
>JAJDEX010000433.1 GCA_029259575.1 Planctomycetota bacterium
CCCACCGACTCGAGGCGCTCGACGAGGTCGCCGGACGGCCGGTCCTGGACAACGGCGTCTCCACGACGCCGGACTCGACGTTGGCGGCGCTGGACAGCGTGCCGGCCCCCTGCACGCTCCTGATCGGTGGCCGACCGAAACAGGGACTCACGTTCGACGAGCTGGCCATGGTCGCCGCGATGCGCGGGGACCGTATCGTCGCGTTCGGCGAGGCCGCGGACCAGATCGCGCGTACGTGCGCATCGCGTGGGGCCTTCGTCGTGACAGCCTCCTCGTTCCACGAAGCGGTCCCGATCGCGCTCAGCCGCACGCCCGCCGGGCAGACGCTCCTGTTCTCGCCCGCGTGCTCCAGCTTCGACAGCCACGCGAACTTCCGCGCCCGCGCCGCGGACTTCCGCTCGCTGCTCGTTCGCCACAACGCCCCGCGCGGATGACGACGCCATGGACCCCGCCATCTCGCTCCAGGACCTGACCGCAAGACACGGCCCCTACCTGGCCCAGATCCTGCGAGCCGCCGCTGCACGCGCCCACCGACTGCACGCGGACGGGGTCAGCCTCGAGCACCTGGTCGGGGTCTGCGTCATGGACGAGGATTCGGCGGCCAGCCAGGCCCTGGTGCACGCGTTCGCGGACCCCGAGACCGTCGATCTCGAGGTCCTGGCCCTGTCGCCCGGCTTGATGGTCGTCGGCTCCGAAGCCGCGCTTCCGTTCTCGCCCGGCGCGGCCCATGCCTTGCGCGCCGCTCGAACGCGAGCCGCGAGCGAGGGCGCCGCGGCCGTCGAGACCGACCATGTGCTGCACGCGGCGGCCCAAGCGTTGCACGACGACGCGCGGGCGGTCCTGGCCACCGCCGGCTACGTGGCGGGCGAGGTGATCTCGCGCGGCACGGACCGGGTGGTCGACGACGGTCCCCTGTTCCGCTCGTTCTCCGATCCTGCGAAGCGCGCCCTGTCCTTGGCGCGCAAGGCGGCGCATCAGGCGCGCAACACGGACATCGGGCCGGTGCGCTTGATCGCCGGTTGTCTCGCGGCGGATGCGGAACTCGCGGGGCGCACGGGGCTGACGATCACGCGGGTCAACGAGGGATTGCGCCCGTTCGCCACGGACACGACCCCGTTGGCGGGAGACCCACCGCCCTGGGAGGCCGAGCTGGTCGCTTGGCTGCAGGGCCTTCCTGACGGCTCGGACACGCTCGGCGTCCTCGCCCGCTGTCACGATCCGCGCACGCCGGAACTGGCTGCCCTGTTGAAGCGCCACCAAGTCTCGCTCGACCTGCTCGAACGATCGCGCGGCGTCTTCCACGACCCGACCTGATCCATGTCGGACCGACCGACACCGGACCCGCTCCCGACCTCGCCCCCGGCACGCTCCAACGCATCGGCGCGGTGGCGGTGGGCACTGTTCGCGATGGCTCTGGCCGTCGCGATGCGAGTCGTCAGTCAGGCGTGGGTCGGCGACGAGGCGTACATCACGATGCGCACGGTGGACCAGTTCGTGAACGGCTCCGGCCTGCGCTGGAACCCCGACGAACGCGTGCAGTCGTTCTCCCACCCGCTGTGGCTGGGTTTGGTCTCGATCCCCTACGCGGTGACGCGCGAAGTGCCGTGGACGCTGACGGTCCTCGGCGCCCTGTGTTCGGCGGCCGCGTTCGTGGTGCTCGTGTCCACAGGGCGGGAACGCAACTGGCCCTCGCTCGCGCTCCCGTTCCTGCTGTTCGTGACGTGCCCGCCCCTGTTCCTGTTCGGATCGTCCGGACTCGAAAACCCCCTGAGCGGGCTCCTACTGGTGGGATTCGGCACGATCCTCGTGAACGGCCTGCGCCGCGATCGCATGCCCTGGGTACGCCTGACCGGGCTGGGCGCGCTCGCCATGACGACGCGCCTCGACCTCGCCATCGCGCTGACACCGGGCTTCCTGTTCGCCGTCCTGCAGTCCTGGCCTCACGTCCGCTGGAAGCGCGTGGCCGCGGGCACCTTGCCCTGGCTCGCGTGGTCCGGGTTCGCGCTCGTCTACTACGGCACCGTGTTGCCGAACACCGCGCCGGCGCGCTTCACGTCGGGCGCTGGACCGATCGCGTTCGTGACGCGCGGCGTCGGTGACTTGACCGCGGTGCTGGCCGACCATCCCGCCGTCGCGATCACGTTCGGGCTCGCTCTCGTCATCACGATTCGCTCGATCCGTGCGGCATCGCGGGACCGCACCGAGACCGACGCGGGTGCACTCGCCGCACTCGGACTGGGCGCAGGTCTGTACGCGCTGTACATCGTCTGGATCGGAGGCGACGCGCTCGTCGGTCGGTTCTGGACGACGCCCCTGTGGATCGCGCTGTTCCTGATCGCCCGTGGCCTGCCCGCCTTGCGCGTCGCGATCGAGTCCAAGCCCAGGCTGGAACGACGGATGGCGCAGGGAGGCGTGATCGGACTGGTGCTCGCGCTGCATGCCCTGCCGTGGTTGTTCGACCGCACCCTGGGACCCCGCGAACGGCCGGCGCTGCGCCGCGAACTGGCTCACCTGCGCCTCAACCAGAATTACGTCTGGGTGCCGTCGCCCGAAGCGCGGGAGGCGATCGCACGCGGACATGAGGTGCGCGCACGCAAGGACGCGGACCCGCTCTCGGTCGTGCAAGCCGGCAACGTGGGCTTCGTCGGGATGACCGCGGGCCGCGACGTGCGCATCGTCGATGCTTCGGGTCGCTGCGACGTCCTGCTGGCGCGCTTCGCCCCCACGCACGATCACGTCGGCGCCCGCCACCGCACGGTGCCCGCCGGCTACGTCGCATGGCGCAGTTCGGGGGATCCCCACGGTTTGCATCCGGACCTGGCGCGCTACCTGGAGCGTGTCCACGGATTGACCTCGGGGCCCGTCTTCGCCGGCCACCGCATGCGCGCCATCGTCGATTGGAATCTGGGCCGGTTCGACGGGTGGTTGCAGGGCGAGCGTGACCCGGAACGACACGGGCCGGATCGGACCGTGGAATCTGGAGACACGTCGGACTAGGACGGTCCGAAGTGCCGCCTGGAAGCGCTCCTCGCTCCCACTTGGAATGCGATCCGGAAGGCACGCGCGCTGCAAAGGCTGGACTGACTGCGGCTTCCAGGCTAAGACAGACGGGTGGCGGTGCTCCGCCGTTGCCCCCTGCGTCTCCTTCTCGGGTCTCCTTCACGGGACTCCCGCCGGCTTCCGACTCACGACCTTGACGATGCTCTGCGAGAGCTGCACGAAGAACCTCGCCACGGTTCACCTCACCGACGTCACCGCCTGGCACGGCATGGACGACGAGCGGAACGAGGTCGAACAGAAGCACTTCTGCGAGCCGTGCTCGCAGCATCAGGGACTGCCGTTCACGCCGTCGCCGTCCAAGGTGGCCGCGAACCTCTGGGGTCTGATCAACCTCAAGGCCAAGCAAACGGGGGCGACGCAGCCTCGTCCCCAGCGCACGATCACCTGTCAGGGTTGCGGCCACACGCTCGAGGACTTTCGGCGTCGCGGTCGCCTCGGCTGCTCCGAGTGCTACGTGACGTTCGGTGCGCAGCTCAAGGACGTCCTCGAGCGCATGCATGGCGCCGTGGTGCACGTGGGACGCGTCCCCGGGATCGATCCGGTCGACGTGGAACGCCGGCAGCAGATCTCCTCGCTCGAGCTGGCGCTCGAGGATGCGGTTCGTGACGAAGCCTACGAGCGCGCGGCCAACCTGCGCGATGAGCTGAAGGGCCTCCAGGGGTCCGACGGCGAGCTGGCCTAGCCGGCTCTCCGCACGCCGATTCGCGGTCGGGCCGCCCCGATTCCGGGGATCGATCGGATTCGACCGCCTGGGCCGTTCGGCTCCGGACACACGGGGCGTGGCGACGAGAATTCACTTCGACCGGTCGTTCGACCCAAGTTCGGGAACGGCCGCAACGGGTGCGCCCTCTTGGAAGTCGCAATCGGTGAGCCCGGGGCCGGGGACCAGGCTGGCGCCGGCAGGATCAGGGTGGCATTCTCCGGGCTGCAACCCTCTCCAGAGGCCATGGGGACGTATCCAACCTGTGGCTTCCGACTGGACCCTAAACCGCGGCCCCTTGAAGGCCGAAAGAGTTCCTACCAGGAGGACCCCCTGCCGTGCCGGACCCGTGGGGACCGGCGGACAGGCTGTCCAGGCCCTCCACACACAATCCCATGTTTGATCGCTTCACGGATCGCGCCAAGAAGGTCATGAACCTCGCCCGCCAGGAGGCCCAGAGGTTCAACCACGAGTACCTGGGGACCGAGCACGTACTGCTCGGCCTCGTTCAGGAAGGATCTGGCGTCGCCGCCAACGTCCTCAAGAACATGGGGATCGACCTCTCCAAGATCCGGATGGAGGTCGAGAAGATCGTCAAGACCGGTCCCTCGATGGTGACCATGGGTCAACTCCCCTTCACGCCCCGCGCGAAGAAGGTGCTCGAACTCTCGATGGAGGAAGCCGGCAACCTCGGCCACAACTACATCGGGACCGAGCACTTGCTGCTGGGACTGATCAAGGAGAACGAGGGCATCGCCGCCCAAGTGCTTCTGAACCTGGGCGTCAAGCTCGAGGACGTGCGCGAAGAGGTCCTGGACTTCCTCGGCGCGGACACGGGTGACGACGACGACGACGAGGGTCCGATCTCGGAAGAGGGCGGCGGCGGCGGAGGCAGCACCGGCAACGGCAAGAGCAAGACGCCCGCGCTGGACTCCTTCGGTCGTGACCTGACCGAACTCGCTCGCGAGGGCAAGCTGGACGCGGTGATCGGACGCTTCGACGAGATCGAGCGCGTCATCCAGATCCTCTCGCGTCGTACCAAGAACAACCCCGTGCTCCTCGGTGAGCCGGGCGTCGGCAAGACCGCCATCGTCGAAGGGCTCGCTCAGCAGATCATCGAGAACACCGTTCCCGAGATCCTGCGCGGCAAGCGCATCGTCGTGCTCGACCTCGCCCTCATGGTCGCCGGTACCAAGTACCGCGGCCAGTTCGAGGAGCGCATCAAGGCCGTCATGACCGAAGTGCGGCGCGTCAAGGACGTCGTGCTGTTCATCGACGAGCTGCACACGCTGGTTGGTGCCGGTGGTGCCGAGGGCGCCATCGACGCGTCCAACGTGCTCAAGCCCGCGCTCTCCCGCGGCGAGATCCAGTGCATCGGCGCGACGACGCTGGACGAGTACCGCAAGCACATCGAGAAGGACGGCGCGCTCGAGCGTCGTTTCCAGGCCGTCAACGTCGAACCGCCCAGCCCCGAGCAGGCGGTCGCGATTCTCAAGGGTCTGCGGGACCGCTACGAGGCGCACCACCGCGTCGCGTACACGGACGAAGCCCTCGAGATGGCCGTCGAACTGTCGACGCGCTACATCAACAACCGCTTCCTGCCGGACAAGGCCATCGACGTGATGGACGAAGCCGGTGCGCGCGTGCGCATCAACTCGATGGTTCCGCCGCCCGATCTGAAAGAGATCACGGACCAGATCGAGCAGCTCGAGCGCAACAAGGACGAGGCCGTGTCCAGCCAGGACTTCGAGCTCGCCGCCCAAGTGCGTGACGAGGCCTACCAGCTCAAGAAGAAGAAGGAAGAGGTCCAGGACGAGTGGCGCAAGGAGCAGAACGAGAAGGAGCAAGTGGGCGAGGTCGGCACCGACGTCATCCAGGAGACCGTCTCGAAGATGACCGGCATCCCGCTCACCCGCCTCGAGAAGGCCGAACGCGAGCGCCTGCTCCAGATGGAGAAGGAACTCGGCGGCGTCGTCATCCACCAGGAGGACGCCATCGCCGCCATCGCGCGCTCGGTGCGTCGTTCGCGCTCGGGCCTCAAGGACCCGCGCCGCCCGATGGGTTCGTTCCTCTTCCTCGGCCCCTCGGGCGTCGGCAAGACATTCCTCTGCAAGCAGCTCGCCAAGTTCATGTTCGGCGACGAGGACGCCGTCGTCACGATGGACATGAGCGAGTACATGGAGAAGCACAACGCCTCCCGACTCGTCGGCGCGCCTCCCGGCTACGTCGGCTACGAGGAAGGTGGTCAGCTGACCGAGAAGGTCCGCCGTCGCCCGTATTCGGTCGTGCTCCTCGACGAGATCGAGAAAGCGCACCCGGACGTGTTCAACATGCTCCTGCAGATCATGGAAGAAGGGCGTTTGACGGACTCGTTCGGTCGCCACGTCGACTTCCGCAACGTGATCCTGATCATGACCTCGAACCTCGGTTCCCAGCAGATGAAGGCCGGCGCGCAGCTTGGCTTCGGACGCTTCGACCAGGCTTCCGAGGATGCTGCTGAGCGCAAGAAGAAGATGCGTTCGGACGTGATGGTCGAGGTGGAACGCCACTTCCGTCCCGAATTCCTGAACCGCCTCGACGAATCGATCGTGTTCAACCCGCTGACCCGTGACGACCTGCGCATCATCGTCGAACTGCAACTCGACGAAGTCCGCGGCCGCCTCAAGGATCACCAGATCACGCTGGAGCTCACGAACGCAGCCGCCGACGAACTCATCGACAAGGGCTTCAACGAAGACTACGGCGCACGTCCGTTGCGCCGCGCGATCGAGCGCTGGATCGAGGACCCGCTGGCCGAGCACCTGCTCCGCGGCGAGTTCGAGTCCGCCAAGACCATCTGGGTCGACCGCGCTCAGAAGGAGGACGGCACGCCGGACGAAGGCCTGCGCTTCCTCGACGAGGCCCCCGAGCCTTCCGAGCCGGAGCCCGCGGGCGCCGGCAAGTGACCCATCGATCCGTCCGCTCGGGACGGGTCGACATCACCCACATCGAGGGGCGCAGGACTCGAGTCCGGCGCCCCTCGGTTCGTTCCAGCACCGCCCATGCGACCACCCTGCGACCAGGAACCCTGGAACCGCAACTTCCCACGCCCGAGGGGATAGACTCGGAGTCGCTCGACCGAATCCCCCGACCGGTTCCACCATGCTGCTGTCCCTGACTCTGCTCGCCACGCTCGCTTCCTCGTCGGCAGGAGTGCCCGCGCCGACGCACACGGCCGTTGCCGCGTCCCAGGACGACGCCAAGAAGGGCCCGACCGAGGAACAGGTCAGCGCGGCCCTGAAAGCGATCGACGTCGCCTTCGGTTCCAAGGAGGACAAGCCGAACGATCGCATCGCCGCGGTGCAGAGCGCGGAAGCCGTCGTCCACCCCAAGGTGATCGACGCGGTCGCCAAGGCCTTGACCGACGACAACCTGGAAGTGCGCGCAGCCGCCCTGGAGGCGTTGTCGCGCATGCGCCACGACGACGCCCTGGCCGCGTTGCTGGCCTTTGGCAAGAAGCAGAAGAAGGCGCTCTGGAAGGACGAGGATCGCTATGTCGCCTTCCTCAAAGCCGTCGCACGCCACGAAGCGCCCAGCACGATCGGCTTCTTCTCGACGAAGCTGTTCGATCACAAGGTCCAAGCGGTCGCGAGCGCGCGCATCCTGAGCCTCGGCCGGATCCGCACGACGGAGTCGATCGACGCTTTGATGGACTCGATGCGCCAGGCGAACGCGAAACGCGTGCAAGGGCACATGAAGGACTACCGCCTCGCGCTGGTCGTCCTGACGGGCCAGGACCACGACCTGGATCCCGAGCGCTGGCACAAATGGTGGCGCGCCAACAAGAAGACCTTCGAGGTTCCCGAGAAGATGGCGCCGATGGAGAAGGAGCTCTACCAACGTTGGAACCGGTTCTGGGGCGGAGCGAATCTGTACGAGCGCAATCCGCGCCGGGATGAGCGAGGCCAGGACCCCGAGGACGGGAAGTAGGGACGACCTTGGCGCGCATCGAACCCGAGGAACAGGACTTCGACCCCGACGATTTCTCCGCAGCGGATGCGGAGCGTTCCTTCGCCGAGGGCATCGCGCTGTTCAACGGCGGCGACTACCACGCGGCCCACGAAGCCTTCGAACGCTGCTGGTTGGCGAACGAGGCCGGCGATGCCGACTTCTTCAAGGGGTTGGTCCAGGCCAGCATCTGCTTGATGCACCTCGGCCGCGACAACGTGGAAGGCGCACGCAAGCTGCACACGGGGCATCGTCGATTGCTGGCCGCGTACATGCCGAGCCACTTGGGCCTCGACGTGGGCGGGCTGCTGGCATCCATGCGGCGCACGGTCGGTTCGGGCCAACTGCCCGCTTCGGAAGCAGCGCCCAAGATGGCGCGCACGACGGGCTGACCTTCAAGGAGAAGGTGGCTGGGAAACAGGGGGCTCAGTTCGAGTTGCCCTTCGACCCGACCGGGGTTTCCACGCCTGCGAGTTCCCGGAAAGAAGTCGCCGTACGTGCGCGACCGGTGGCGAGCTTGTGCGGTCCTCGGGGTGTGAACCCTGAACTCGTACGCTCGCCGATGCGCATCGCTCCCGGTGGCCCGTCCTGGCCCGAGGGACTCGACGCCCTGCGCCCCGCCGTCCCCGAACTCTGGTTGCGTGGAGACACCAAGTGTCTCGCACCCGCGCCGCGCATCGCGATCGTCGGCTCCCGGTCCCCCACGGGCTATGGCATCGATCAAGCGCGGCGCTTCGGGGCGGGACTCGCCCGAGCGGGCTGCACGGTCGTCAGCGGAATGGCGCGCGGCATCGACGCGGCCGCTCACGAGGGTGCCCTGGATGCGGGCGGTCGCACGATCGCCGTGCTCGGCTCCGGGGTCGATCGGCCCTGGCCCGCGGGCCCCCTCGCGGGACGCCTCGCCGAGGAGGGCCTGCTGGTCTCCGAGTTCGGACCCGGCGTTGGCCCACGCCGCCATCACTTCCCCCTGCGCAACCGGATCCTGGCCGGGCTGGCCGACGGCGTCCTGGTCGTCGAGGCGGCCGTCACCAGCGGTTCGCGCATCACGGCACGTTGGGCGCTCGATCTGGGCCGGGACGTGTTCTGCATCCCCGGCCGCATCGATCACCCCCTGGCGCGCGGCGTGTTGCAGTTGATTCGCGAAGGCGCCCAGCCTGTCGAGGGTCCCGCGCAACTGCTCGAAGACCTCTATGGGGTCGCGCCCGGAATGCTGACCGAACAGGACGGCCTGCCCCCCGCGATCCAGGCCTCCCCCATCCTGCGCACGCTGATCGGCGAGACGCGCACGGTCGAGGAGATCGCCCAGGTTGCGAGCCTGGACATCAACGCGGTCCTCAGCGAGCTGGTCCGCGCTGAACTCGATGGCCACGTAACGCGCGGGCCAGGTGGACTATGGCGTCTGACCGGATCGTCGACCCGATGATCCGTCGGGTCCCC
>JAJDEX010000434.1 GCA_029259575.1 Planctomycetota bacterium
CCTCGGGCGACAAGTCGCGTCCCCACAACTCGCCCACGGCCAAGCCCGTACCGACACAGATCGAGGCGGACGAGGACAGCCCCGAGCCGATCGGCAGGTTGCCACCGAAGCCGAGATCCAAGCCGCTGCAGCCTTCCGAGCTTCTTGCGAGCAAAGCGCGCACGACACCCAAGGGATAATCGAACCAACTGCCGGAAGCCGCGTCCGGCAAGGCGTCGAGCGGCGCTTCGAACACGGACTCGGCGACGGTCGAGGTGAGGCGCAGCATCCCGTCCGCGCGCGGGGCAGCGGCGATGAACGTACCGCGGTCGATCGCGGTCGGCATGACCGGTCCTCCGTTGTAGTCCAGATGACCACCGAACAGATTCACGCGACCCGGCGAGAAGAACATGCGCGTCTCGGCCTGCGGAGCTCCGAATCGAGCGGCGAGGGAGGCCCGGTGCGAGACCAGGAGTTCGTCCAACGAAGCGGGAGGATCGGGACGCGTGGTGGCCGAGGACATATTCACCGAATCGGGGGGAGGCGGCGCCGGGCTGGACGTGCCGGCGCAAGGGCATGCCGAGATCGGCGCGTCCGAGTTATCGGCGTCCTGGGCGATTCGATCAAGGAGTCCTTCCGGACCGTCCCTGAAAAGCCCCTGCGAGGCGCTTCTCGCCGGCGTCCACGAGACCTGATGCTCGATCCCGGGTTTCGCGGGACAACCGGAGCACGGAGGATCGATCCTTCACGCCGCTCCGGACTCAAGCCCTGGTCCGAGCAGGTCGAGAGGATACAGTCAGGCCCCCCGAACCCGTCCCATGTCCCGACTCCCCATGCGCGCCCCCATTCTGGCTCTCGCCGCGATCACCCTCGTCGCCAGTTCGTGCGTGTCCGCATCGGTCGATTTCGAGCGCACGACCAAGACCTCGGGCACGTTCCGCTCGACCGGATCCTCCTGGACGTTCTTCGGGTGGGACCGACCCAAGGCGGCGATGCAGATCGCGCGCGAGAACGCGTTCGACGCCGGCCTCTCGAACCTGCGCGTCGTCGACGCGTACGAGTCACCCGACTGGGGCTGGTGGAGCTGGATGCTCGAGATCGTCTCGCGTCGCACGGCCACGGTCGAAGGCACGTGGGGCTGGTCGGGCGAGGCGTTGCGCAACGGCGAAGTCGACCGCTGACTCCCGGCGGCGGTGGCTGCGTTCGATCGAGGCGCCCCCCGCCGAACTGGAACCGGTCAACGGGACGGCAGACTGCCGTTCGCGCGCAGGACCTCGATCGCATCCCTCAACACGTCTTCGAACGGCCGTGGAGTCCACTGCAATTCGGTGCGCGCGCGCGTGCCCTGAAAACGGAACGTCTGGCCCAGCATGAACACGGTCTGCCGGGACAGCAACGTGTTCGGGTTGCGCCACTCGAGGCACCTTGCCAACGGGGTCAACGCCGGCCAGAGCCAGCGCGGCACCGCTCCCAACGGAGGCCGCACGTCGTCTCCGCGCAGCAGTCGCTTCGCCAATCCGAACAACTGCAACGAGGACAGGTAGGACTCGGCCAGCACGTAGCGGCGACCGGTGCGGCCCGATTCCAGCGCGAGGCGCACGCCGGTGGCGCAGTCGTCGACGCCGACGACGCTCATGCCGCCCGGAGGTGTGACGAGCCCGATCTTGCCGAGCGCCAGCTGCTGCAGGAAGCGCAACGAATTCGACGACGAAGCCACGGGTCCGAAGATCGCGCCCGGGTTCACGACGCGCACGTCCAACGCCTCGGCCTCGGCCAGGGCAGCCTCTTCGGCGCGCCGTTTCGTCCGCACGTAGTCGATGCCCAGGTCCTCGGCGTTCCAGGGCGAATCCTCGTCCAGCGTCTCGCCCTTGCGCGCGACACCGACCGCCACGACCGAACTGACGTGCAGGAAGCGCTGGACGTTCGCGGCCCGACTCGCATTCAGGACGTGCCGCGTGCCTTGATGATTGACGTCCTCCTGCAGCTGGGCGTCCGCCGCGCGATAGCTGATGGTCGCGGCGTTGTGCACGACCCAGGGCACGTCCACCGACGCCGAGAACGCGGCGAGTGCGGCGCGCACGCCGTCCGGGTCGCGCAGGTCGGCCTCGTGGACGCGGAGTTCGATCCCCGCCAGGTTGGCCCGGTCGGAGTTCGCTCGGCAGAGGCCGTGGACCTCGTAGCCGTGCGCCAGGAACTCGCGGCACAGGTAGGACCCCAGGAAGCCGTTCGCTCCCGTGATCAGTACGGCGGGTTTCATGCTCGCCTAGCAGGCCGTTGAAGAAGTGGTGGCTCGCTCGGAGCCGGCGGGATTCGTGCGGGTAAGGCGCACTGACGACGCGTATTCGCTGGATACTCGGAGGAAGTGCAACGCCGCCTGCGCGGATCCTGTCGGTTTCGAGTGGGTCATCACTGATTCAACGGCCTGCTAGGGTCGAACTTGGACAGACGCACGCGGGCGATCGTGCCGCGCGTGCCGGGACGATTGTCCAGGGACACCGTACCGCCGAGGTCCTCGACCACGCGGCGCACGATCGCCAGGCCGAGGCCCGTGCCGCTGGTGCGCGTGGTGAAGTACGGCTCGAACCGGCGCGTCTCGACGTCCGGCGCCAGGCCGACGCCCTCGTCCTCGATCTCGACGTGCACGCACTCGCCTTCGCAGCGCACACG
>JAJDEX010000435.1 GCA_029259575.1 Planctomycetota bacterium
CCGCCGTGACCGTCTCCAGCGCGCCGCCCGGGTCGTCGAGCTGCAGCTGGCACACGGCCAGGGCCGAGCCGAGCGCGACCGGCACGGGCTTGAGCGCCCTGGTCAACGTCCAGATCTTCGACAACGTGACGTTCGACGGGAACGGCGTGCCGGACATGAGCAACATGGTCTTCGACCTCGTGTCCGCGACCGGGAACGAGCTGCAGGTGTTCGAGGGCGGCCTCAACACCTTCGACATGGCGCCCTACAACGTCTCCGTCAGCGGGCCCAAGTTCGCCGTCGCGTTCATCATGAACTTCAACCCGAACGGCAGCTGCGGCGGCGGGTACTCGTCGAACTTCTTCACGGACAACACGTCGTGCCCCGTGCAGTCCAGCCTGATCCAGATCCAGGGACAAGGTTGGGTCGACTCGAGCCTCGCGAACGTGTCCGGCTTCCCGCTCTGCCCGATCTTCTACGCCGGTGATTGGGTCATCCGTTGCTGCACCGACCTGACGCCTTCGCCGACGATCGTGCACAGCTGCATCCAGACCAGCCAGCACTACGCGGGCGGCATCGTGGACCTGCTCGCCAGCCACACGAACACGACCCAGGGCGCAGGACTTCAGCTCGAGGCCCAGGGCGGCCCTCCCGGCGAGTTCGGCTTCTTCCTGATCTCGCCCAACTCCGGCAGCGTGACGCCGCTGTTCAACGGCGTGCTCTGCCTCGGCGCCCCGCTCGGTCGCTTCAACTCGAACGTCGCGAACAACCAAGGCAACCCGGACCTGAACTCGCTCGGCCAATTCGACGGCGCCGGCGTGCTCCAGAACCTGTCGGGGACCTCGGCCTTCGGATCCGGATTCACGCTGCCGCTCGCGTTGCCGATGACGCCTCCCGGTCAGACCCTGACGCCCGGATCCACCTGGTCGGTTCAACTCTGGTACCGCGACCTCGTCGGAGCCCCCGGCCCGCTGACCCCGTCGGCCAACTTCTCGAACGTGTTGACGCTGACGATGCCCTAGGGCATCGGTCGGAACACCGCGTTCATCGGAATACCGCGTCGTTCGCGGTCCTCTCAAGACGCTCAGCGAGCCCCGGTCAGCCCAGCTGCCCGGGGCTCGCTCGTTGTGGTCCGAATGATGTGGCGATGGGGGACTGCGGAACGAGCATGGGCTCCCACTCTGCGTCCACCCGGACCCTTGTGGCTCACGGAATCACTCCACCGGAAGCAAGTCGCGCGGACGGCGACCTTGCCCGGTCAACTCTTCGAGTCGTAGTTGAACAGGTCGCCGTGCTGGAACGTCTCGTTCGCGGCGATCTGGCAAGCCTTCAACACCTTGGCTTGTACCTTCGGAGTCAAACGACGGCCCTTGCAAGCACGCGCGACCATCTTGTGGGTGATCTGATCGGGCGACGCGTCCACGAGGTCGGCGGGTTTGAGGCCGAGCCGCGTGAGCAGTTCCGCGATCGGCTGTTCACCGAGGTCACGCTTGAGTTCGTCTTTGGGGTCCATGGGGCGCGTCATCATGGTGCTTTCCGCGAATGGCGCCAGTCCATTCCCGCGCCAATCGAATTCGGGTCACCGACAGCCATGCTGACGGTGACCCGTTTCGGTGTGGGCTCGATGCACCTGGCGTAGACCCGAGGATCAGACAGCCGCCGGCTTCGACCAGGCCGCCTTGGCGAACATTCCGTCGACCTCGATGCCCGAGAGATGCGTGGTGAAGTTGCTGAGCGTCTTGAAGGCGACCGCCAGGACGACCTCGAGCGCGTGCTGCGCCTCGAATCCGGCGGCCAGGAACGTCTCCAGCTCGTCGCCGGCCCAACCGCGGTTCTGGACGACGGCGACGGCGAAGGTGCGCAACGCTTCGAGGCGTGCGTCCTCCAACTTGCGCCCATCGCGCACCGCGTCGACGACGGCCACATCGACACCCTTCATGCCCGAGATCGTGGTGTGCGCGGCGACGCAGTAACCACAGCCGTTCTCGGCGCTGATGGACAGGAAGAGGACCTGCCGCTCGGTCTCGTTGAACGCGGTCTCCTCGTCCTGCAACTTCGACAGGCTGGTGTACGCCTTCAAGATCGCGGGCGACGAGGCGAACGCGCCGAACAGATTCGGGATCGATCCGAGCCCGGCCTGAACGGCCTCGAGCACGGGACGGGATGCGGCGGGAGCGGATTCGATGGTGTGGATCGGGAAGTTCGACATGGCTTGATGGGGGGGGCGATGCCCCGGCCCGTGTTCCGGGTGGGGAACGTGCGGGACTTGGTTGTGGGTGGAGAGGCTCTCCTCCTCGTGGTTCGCCCCCTTGGAAGCACCGGCTCCGGAACCTCTTACTTCGAAGACTTGGAATTCTCGTGCGCACAGCCCACGCTGGTCCCAGCGCGCCGCGGACTCCTTGTCCCCGCGTGCCCTGCCCGTGAAGTCCTCCCGTATCGAACGCTCGAACGACGCCTGGCTCGAAGCCCTCTCCGCCGCGGTCCCTGACGCAGCCGTCGTCGAGGACTTGGGCGGGCTCGTACGCGGCGCGTTGCACAAGGCGTTGGCCGCGCGTGCGTTGGACGCGTCCACCCTGGACGACCTGGCGCAGGTCGCCGTCGTCCAGGTGCTCGCCAAGCTGGAGCACTTCGAAGGCCGCAGCCGCTTCACGACGTGGGCCTATTCCGTCGCCGTGCGCGCGGCGTTGACGGAACTGCGACGCCCTCTCTATCGCACCGGATCCGGCAACGAGACCGAACTCGAGTCCGTGGCCGATGGGGATGCGGGACCGGTGGCCGCTGCCGAACAGGGCGAGATCGTGGCGGTCCTCTATCGCGTGATCGAGGACGAGTTGACCGAACACCAGCGCGCGGCGGTGATGGGCGAGCTCGCCGGGACACCCCAGACCGAGCTCTTGAGCGACCTCGGCATCAACCGCAACGCCTTGTACAAGCTTCAACACGACGCGCGTCGTAAACTCCGGGCCGGCCTCGGAGCCGCGGGGTTCTGCGACATCGCCGTAAGGGAGTCGCTCGGACTCGCGTCCAAGGAATCGTGATGAAGCTGAACCCCGACGACATCCGCCGCCTGGCCAAGTTCACGCTCGAGAGCGGACCCGACGAGGTCACGTGCGAGCAGTGGCTGCACATGGTCGGCGAGTACGTGGAAGCCGAGCAGCGCGGCGAGGCCGACGGCCCCGCGCATGCCCAGGTCGCCAAGCACGTCGCGGCGTGTACGCACTGCGCCGAGGAGCTCGCGCTGTTGCGCGAGTTGCTCGACGGCGAGGCGTAACGACAGTACGGCTGCGCTACGGTCGATCTGACTCGACGACGATTCGCACCACGTACTCGCGTCCACTCGTCCCACGCGCCACGCACTGAACGAGGTCGCCCGTACGCAACGGACCCGAACTCGGATCGGAAGATCCTGTGAACGAATGGACCCTGCTGCGCAGTACGCACTCGTCCACGTCGTCGGTCGCATCGAACAACACGCAGGGCTTCAACCACTCGAGCTCCGACTCGCCGGAGAGCTGCAGCGCAGGATCGACCGCAAGGCCCAAGCTCTCGGCCACCTCCGCATAACCCTGGCGCGCGAACTCCCACTCCCAATGGAATCGCTCCGGTCGCGTTTGCAGAGCGCTGCGAAAGCACTCCAGAGCTGCCCACCGCTCCGCATCCTCACGTTCCCCTTGCGCTGCGCGTTCCAACGCTCGCTGTCCCGCATGCAGGTTGGCTTCGGTCACCACCATCAGGGTCTCGGTCGAGAACGGCAGCAATCTCTCATGCTCCAAGGCGGCGGCCGCCAGGAGCTCGCGGTCCATCTGGGCCGTCGTGCCGTCCAGCGCGACGTAGCGACCCAGTCGCCGCTCGTAGTCGGTCAACTCGACCGGTGCGTATTCGACGAACTCCATCAAGTCACGTCGGGCTCGAACGCGGTCCTCGCCCTCGGCCAGAAAGGCGCGCCAGAGTCGCGCCTGCAACGTGGGGACCGCCTCGTGCCGAAGCGATTCGCGGATGCGCGACGCCGCGATGGCCTGGTTGCCCCGGATCCCGTCGATCAACCCAAGCTGCAACAGGGGAACGGACTCGCCTTGGAATCGCTCTGATGAGAGCGCCTCCGTCAGCAGGCCTCCTGCGGCGAGGTACTCGCGACCCCGTAGCCGGGCTTCGAGCCTTCCGAACAGCGCATTCCATTCGCCACCTTCACGCCCGTCGTAGAACGCTTCGATCGAACGACAAGCTTGGTCGAACGCGAGCACCGACATCTGGATCTCGATCTGCCACGACCTGGCTCGGTCCAGGACGAACCGCGCATCCGGATGCTCGAGGTCTCGGGACGCATCCGCGAGGACGACCTCGGCTGCAGCGATGGCTCCATCCATCGCCCCCTGGGCCGAAGCGCTTTGCCCTTGTCGCTGGAAGAGCGCGCCCATCGCCAAATGGGTTCGCGGCGGCTCGGGATCCAGCTCGATCGATCGTGCGTAGTTCAG
>JAJDEX010000436.1 GCA_029259575.1 Planctomycetota bacterium
GGCCGGGGCCTGGGAGGTGCTGACGCGCCGTCCCCTGAAGCCCACGCCCCAGGAGGCGCGCACCAATCCCCGCAGCCGCTCCGCTTGCCTGCGGGCAGCACGACGCGTGCGGACGGGTGAGCAGCCCGTAACCAACCAAGACTCTGCGTCCTCCGCAGATCAGAACACCGGTGCGTTCGGCTCGGACGCAACCGGTCGCCATGGGAAGAGCCGCCTCGAGGGGGAGAACCGGTGATTCGCGCCGTGCTCTCCTCCTCGCTCTCCTGCGCCGCCCTGTGCGTCGGGATCCAGGCTGCCCGTGTCCAGGCGTCCAACTACGCCCAGGCCGGGGAGCTCCATCGCGCCATGGTCGACACCGATTGGTACGCACGCTGCATCGGTGATCTGAAAGAGCGCGTCGAGCGGTTTGAATCCGACCTGCGCGCACGATTGAATGCACCGCGTTCGGAGGACTCCAAACCGGAATCCGCTGAGCGCGGCGACGTCGCACCTTCGGTGTGAGCGAGCTGGAGTGGGGGCGTCCGCACGCGCCGCCACGATCGAGGGGACAACTTGACGAGAACTCACCGATGACCGGCGAGCACCGAGGGGGTGCGTCGCAGGGCCGTGCACGACACGGCGATGGCTTCCGGCCGACGAGCGCGTTCGTGCTCACGGCGGGAGTTCTGCTCGCGGTGTCCGTCAGCGCGGCGCGCATGGCCTTCCTCCAGGCGGGGGAGCAGCCGGACACCGCGCGCGAAGCGATCGCCCCTTGGCCCGAATATCGCATCGTCGATCGCAACCTCGAAGTGCTCGCGATGTCCGTCGAGTCCTTCGACGTCAGCGCCTCGCCCCAGAGCCTCTGGCGCGCGCACACGCCGCGTCGTATCGCGGCCAGGTTGGCACCGTCGCTCGAACTCGATCCCGCGGACGTGCTGCTGCGCCTGATGCCGCATGAGGCGGCCGAAGAAGGTGGCTGGCTGGCGCCCGAGAATCCCGAGCTGATCCGCCTCGACGGCGCTGCGATGGCACGCGCGCTCGATTGGTTCCACGAAGGCGCCCCCGTCGGCGTGGAAGGGTACGGCCAGCTCGACGGCATCGGCCTCGTGGCTCTGCCCGGCTTGACCGAAGGCCAGGTGGCCGCGGACGGCGCCGGTTGGACGTTGCGTTGGCGCCCCGACATCCTCCTGGACGAGGAGCTGCGTCTCGCGCACCTCGGCGAGGACCGCGCTGGCCGCCCCGACCTCTGGGCCAACCGCCTCCTGCGTCACCTCGGCATCGTGCTCGAGCTGATCGACGACGAGGGCGCCGTTCATCTGGATCGCTTGCCGGGTCACCTGGCGAGTCGGCTCAAGTCCGAAGCGCCCGCCGATCGACGCGCGGCGTTGTACGACGCGCTGTGGGCCGAGCTGATGCCGTGCACGCACCGCGTCGTCGACCGCAACGTCGCGGCGATCCAAGCCGAGGGGTTGCGCGATGCCTTGGACGCCGAGGGCGTTTCGAGTTGGCAGGTCCAGCTCCTGCCGCGCAACGATCGCCGTCACCCGCGACGACCCGGTGGCTTCTCCAGTCGTCCGATGGGCGAAGGCGATCCGGATCCGTCCGACGCTTTCTCGGTCGTGGGTCACTGGGGCGTCCTCGGTCCGGTCGAAGCCGAGCGTCGCGCCACGCACGATCTGGATGCGCGTCCGCACTTGCTCGAGTGGGAGAACCCCGCCGATCCCCTCGACGCGTACACCTCGGAACTGCTGTCCAAGCAACGCCCGTGGTCCGGCCTCGAACTGCTCTGCGGCGACATCTTGGCCGAGACGCGTTGGCAGGATTCGTTGAAGGTGCGCCCGCGGCGTTACGAGCACAAGTCCCGCATGCTGGCCCGCGATCGTCGCGGTGCCTGGGACAAGGGCCGCGTCCCCGACTACTTCTCCGGATTCGAACTGGGCATCGAGGAGCCGACTTTCGAAGTCACGCTCGACGCCGAACTGCAGGGCATCCTGCACGACGAGATGGGCCGGCTGATCGCCCGCACCGAGGCCGCGTTGGTCATGGGCATCTGCGTCGACGTCGCGTCGGGCGAGGTCCTGGCCGTCGATGCGGTCAACGGCTACGCGATCAGCGGCTTCGCGCCGACCCAACACCGCTTCACCCCGGGCTCGACCTTCAAGCCGCTGGTCATGGCGACGGGGATCGAGACCGAGCGCGTGCAACCGCTCGAGAAGGTGCAGTGCTTCGGCGAGAAGGGCATCGTGCTCCGCGACGGCCGCAGTGCGCGCGCGATCGGCGAGGCCGAGGGCGTGCCCGACGCCGGTCCGATCACCGCGACCTGGGCCCTCGCCAAGTCCGTCAACGCAGTGCTGGTCCAGATCGGCATGCGCGTCCCGGCGCACGAGATGCGCGCGTTCCTCGAAGGCCTCGGCTACGGCGCTCGCCCCGGTGCGGGCATCGGGCCCGAGGTCGGTGGCTACCTGCCCGCTCTCACGGACGGCACCTGGTCGTCGCTCTACACGCACGCCTCCGTGTGTTTCGGTCACGAACTCGCCGTGACGCTCTGGCAGCACGCCGCCGGACTCGCCAGCCTGGCGCGCGGCGGGGAGTACCGTCCGCTGTCCCTCGTGCGCGCGATCCATCAGGAGGGCGTGCGCCACGAACTCGAGCCCACGCCGTTGCGCCGCGTCTTCTCGCAGCAGACCTGCGACGAGGTGCTGGCCATGATGGCCGTCGGCGCCGAGGAGGGTACCGGTCGGCACGTCGCGGCCCAGAAGGACGTCCCCGAACTCGAGTGGATCGGCACCAAGACCGGAACGACCGAGAAGACCAGGGACGAGATCTGCCTCCACGAGCAGTTCGATCACCGGCAAGCACACAAAGAACACGGCACGTCGTGTCCGCGCGCCTGCCGCGAGGCGGCGCTGAAGCCCGGCGTGCGCGAGCACAAGATGAAGTGCTACACGTCGTCGATGTGCGCCATCGGACGTCTGCCCGAGGGCAAGGACGTCCTGGTGCTGATCGTCGTCGAGGAACCGCTCAAGGGTGGCCGCTTCGGATCCGACATCGCCGGGCCGACGACCATTCGCGTGCTCCGCCGCGCACTCGGTCTCGCGCCCAAGCACGGCACACCGATCGTCGCTTCGCTCACGGGCAACCCGCCGAGTCCGACGTTCGACGTCGCCGAGACGCCCTGGGCGGACGACTTGGGCAGCTACGACCCGTACGGCGACGACCCGATCAGTGACGAACTGAACAACAACGACTCGAACAGCGACGAGCCTGGCAGCTGGGGGACCGACCGATGAGGTTGCAGGAACTCGTGGCCCAGCTCGGAGGCGAAACGGACGTGCGTGGCGCGGGGCCCGAGGTGCGCGACGTGCGCCTCGACTCGCGCGAGGTGTCGTCCGGTTGCCTGTTCGCCGCGCTGCCCGGCCTGAACGGCAACGGCGCGCGCTTCATTCAGCAGGCTGCCGAGCGCGGGGCCGCCGCGGTCCTGGTGCCCAAGGGAGACCTGGGTGGAATGACCGACGGTCCCCTCGGGCTCGACGTCGCGCGCTGGGTCCATCCCGAAGCACGCCGCGTCGCCGGACTGGCCGCGGCTCTCGTCCACGGACGACCTGCGCGCGAGATGTCCCTGTGTGGCATCACGGGCACCAACGGCAAGACGACGACCGCGCACATCCTGGGTCACCTGTTGCAACATGCGGGCCTCGCACCCGCCGTCCTGGGAACCGCAGGTCATCGCCTGGCGGACGGCATCACGGTCAGCGCCACGCACACCACGCCCGATGCGCCCAGCCTGCAACGGCTCCTGGCGCGGCACCGAGATTTGGGGGGGCGCACCGCGGCCCTCGAGGTCAGTTCGCACGCGCTCGAGCAGGAGCGCGTCGCCGGTTTGGACTTCCGCGTCGCGGTCTTCACGAACCTGTCGCGCGAGCACGACGAGTATCACGGCGGCATGGAAGCCTATGCCGCCGCCAAGGCACGGTTGTTCTCGGGGCTCGGCCCCGATGCGCACGCCGTCATTCACCTGGACGACCCGTACGGGGAGCGCATGGCGGAAGCCGCGCGTTCCGCGGGCGCAAGCGTCCTCACGTTCAGCACGCGGCGGTCCGCCGACCTGCGCGTTTCTGGGTTACGTACCGATCTTTCAGGATCGCAATTCGACGTCGATGGGATGGGGATCTTTTCGAGTCCTGTGCGATTCCCCCTGAGAGGTCGGTACAACGCCGAGAACGCCATGGCGGCGGTCGCCGCCGC
>JAJDEX010000437.1 GCA_029259575.1 Planctomycetota bacterium
GGATGCAGTGCAGCCGAGCCCGCGAGACCCTCGACGCAAACCCTCCTGGGCAGGAACGCCGTGAATCACGGAAAGCCACGCAAGCTGGAGTTGCTGTCCAGGCTCCAAGACATGGGACCACCCTTCGGGCGCGAGTTCGGAGATGGCCCTCATGTGATCGATGTCGTCAACCAATCCCGGGAAGTCCGATATCTGCCGCCCTTGGGCTGGGACACCTTCCCCGATTGTGAATCGATGGAGGCTCCGCATGAGGGCAGGCTCCGTATGGAACCCGGTGAATCGGTGAGGATCTGGTGCGACCTTCCTGGGGTCTCGCCCGGTACGCGGCTCCTGATCCGTACCTTGGTCCGAAGGCCGCATCCGGGCTCTTGGGAAGGTCTCGGCCTAGAACGGTGGCTCATGCCCACGGTCCTCGAGATCTACGAACTCGATGGCGCACGGCAATACGCATCCAGGTCTGTCCTGGGGGTGAAATTGGGGGTCGACCTGACGTTGTTCATGGAGATGTCCTCGGACACCGATCATCGATTGGACTGAGTGCCGGATGGTCACGGCTCCAGGTCGTGAATGGAGAGACCATGGTCCCGATCCTCCGGGCCGGAGCCTATTCTCTCGGTGTGAGCACCATCCCGGACGAGCCGCAAGGACCCGAGATCGATCCGTTCTCGGGGGATCCGATTCCCTCGGCGGAGGAGCGGCGGCGCAAGGTCCGTGCGCGGGGCTTCCTGATCGCCGGGATCGTGTTGATCCTGGCGTCGGCGCTGCAGTTGTCGGACGCGGGTTATGGACACGACCCGCATCGGGAGTTCGCCAACCGTCGTTCGTACAACACCGTGAAGCGCAGCGTGCACGACGCGTTGCCGATGACGATCCTGTTGGGCGGTTCGGGGCTCGCGTTGATCGCGCTCGGTACCTGGCTCGGTCGTCCGAAGGGTGATGCGGCCAAGAGCAGCTGAGCGGGCCGTGGTGGCGGAATCGACCGCTCGGCGCAAGATTCCTGGATTCGTCAAGGCGATCGGAGTGCTCGGGCGTTGGGTCTCCTGAAGCCATGTGGAAACCCATCCTGATCCTCGCGTCGTGTGCTGCCTGCGGGCCGTCGACACCAGCGCTCGACCACAAAGCCGTCCTCATCGAAGTCACTCACTTCGACGGCCCTCAGCCTGTCCTGGTCATTCCCGAGTACCACGGGAACGAAGTGCCGTTCGAGCTGCACAACGACACGGAGCGCGAGTTCTACTTCTATGGGTACCGCTCGGGCGAGCCCTGTGTGACGCGCCATTCGATGACGAACGAGGGCTGGGGCATCGACCAGTTCGCTGGGGGGCCCGGGCTCGAGTACCAGTCGATCTTGCCAGGAGCGGTCGTTCGAGGGAGCACAGGATTCCGGGACCCCAGTGAGACGGCGATCCGATTCACCCTGCTCCTCTCCGTGACGCGAGGGTCCGACTGGGTACCCTTGCAGGAAGGCGACCCCTCCGCGCCGTTCCACGTGAGCTCGCGGGTGCTTCCGCGCAAAGAGAAATGAGCAACACGGCCTCGCGAAGCGAAGGAGCGACCGAGGCGCTCCCTACTCGACCACGATGGTGATCGGGTTCGACCACGCAGCACCGGTCGGGCTGAACGGGCTTCGCACGAGCGCTTGAAACACGAGTTCCGTGCCGATCAGTGCCGGGCTGTTCAAGATCGTGACGCTGACGGAATCGGGCGCGAGCACGACACCGATCGTGGTGAGCGTTGCTCCAGCTTCGAGCCATCGGTCACCGAACGTCGTCACGATCGGTTGCGTCGCGAGGGGGGCGCTGACGACCCATGCGAACTCGGACGCGGCGACCCGAAGGTCCAGGTCGATCGTGGACCCCGGCGTCGAGGTGCCCGGGCCGTCGAGGACGCGGAACTCGAACGCGCCAAGGTCGCTCAGCACCACCGTGTCCAGGTCGCCGTCCGCACGGGACCGGTCGAATCCGGTCACGTCGAGCCCCGCCGTAGCGACCTGGTCGATCGCCGGGCTGCCTGCGGTCAATCGATGGTCGCCCTGAGCAGCATCCCGGAACAGGGGGTCCTTCTGCGAGTTCAAGGCGAGCAGGCTCGGCGGCCCGGACCCGATGATGTTGTCCGTGGACAGGACGCTGACGGCCCCTGCGTAGTCGACGCCGTTGCCGAACAGGATCGAGTTGCGAACGGACAGACCACAGAAGCAGCCGGATGCGGAGGCTACGCCGGTCGTGGCGCCCGTGATCGTGCAGTGATCGATCGTCACGCTCTCGATGTTCCCCTTGATGCCTGCGACCGAGGCTTCGATCAGGGAGTCTTCCACGTGGAGGTGCTGCCCGTTCTGGATCTGGCTGGTGTCGATACCGACGCCGGCTCCGATGATGCGAGTCCGTCGCACCTCGACGAAGTTCCAGGTCGGAAGGAAGGTGTCTTCGGTCGAGATCCCCGTGCCGGTGTTCGTGAACACACAGTCCTCGACGACGAGGCTGCCCGTGATGATCTCCCCGACGAGCTGGTCGATCCCGACCGAGTTCCCTTCGAATCGGGTGTCGCGAACCTCGGCCTGATACTGACTCAGGTTGCCGATCACCATGTCGAGGCCACCCTGCTGAGTCTCGAAGAGGCAGCGATCGACCTTGAGGCCCAGGATCGGACTCGACTGCAGACCCAGGTGTTGCACGCCGATGCCTGCGCCGGTCAGGGTCAGGTCGCGCAGGTGCAGGGCGGATTCCTCGAACGTCCAGAACGGAGAGATGGGCTGGGCCTCGATGCACACGGGAGCCGCGCCGGCGTCGATCACAGTCGTGGCGGCGCCGCTTCCGATCAAACGTTGGTGGCTGCCCAGGACCAACGGATAAGTCTCCGCTGCGCCGTACGTGCCGGGCGCCAACCGAATCTCGTCGATGTCGGCTAGCGAACCGCTGCCGGCGAGCAGCAAGGCGCGCGTGATGGTGGCCACCGGATCCGTCACGACGGTCCCGGAGTTCGCGTCGTCCCCCAAGACCGGATCGACGAAGTAGTCACCCGCGAACGACGGAGCGGACAGGGTCAGCAGGAGGGCGAGGGTTCGCATCTTGGGCTCCAAACGAGTTGAAGGGACCGTCCGACCCTATGCGGACTTCGGAGAATCGTCCACCGGACCCGCTGTAGCTGTCTCGGGAGGGGCACTCACCCAAGACGCATGGCGGCGGGCCTGCAACCCGATTCTGCTCACGATCAATCAGGTGGCAACTCGAGTGCGACCGTCATGAGCTCGGGCGAGTTCGGCGATCCACCCAGCTGGACGGTCTTGCGCGGACCCTCCCTGCCGTCCTCCTCGAACCAGAGCTCGTAGGAGCCTTCGCGGAGGTGGTTGAACTCGAAGTGGTCCCCCTCCATGTAGCCCTCCGTTTCGCGGGCGTACCACTTCCGATCGATTCTCGCGGTGCAGTCGGGGCGACCCTCGGGGGCATCGACCTGGATTCGGAAACCGCGGGCCATCGTGATCACGAGGTCGTTCGTCGGACCTTCCAATTCCATGTAGGGTTTCTCGGCGGTGCCGAACCAGGCCAATGGGCGTGAGACTGCGGAGCCCTGATCGCTGTACAAGCGAACATCGACAAAGAGACGGAGGGGAACGTCGGGTACACCAAGGAAGGTGAACTCACCGTTCTCGTCGACGCCCATGCCCTTTCTGCTTGGGACCAATTCCACTCGAGGGTCCGCCGAAGGATCCGCGTAGATGGAAACGCTCGCGGGACTCACGGGAAGCCCGTCACGATCGACCAGCCGACCGGACACGACACCCTTTGCTGGTTCGAGGCGCACCGTATGCTCGTGGTCGGTCCCGGGGTGTAGCTCGATGATTCGTTCCCGGACGAAGCAGGGCTCATCGCATCGAGCATCACAGGTGACTCGGTACTCCCCGGGTGCCAAGTCCCGAATGATGGTCGGCTCTCCTGTTCGCACGTGAGTCATCTTCCACCCACTCCGGTATTCCTTGCCCAGCGAATGCAAGGTGACCGTGAACACTTGAAGTTCGGGGAGTCTTGTCGAACCTGCAGGGTCAAGGTGGAGCGTCAGCGTTGGTCGGGACTTCAGGTCGAAGATGACAAGCGAGGCGTTCTCGGGTGCAAGATCGACCTGCTGACGGTTGTCGGCGGGAATGGCGCACCGGAGGTCCTTGTTATCAGTCAGCGAGACAGAAGTTGCTCTAGGCCATAGTTGCGGGAACGTGGCCCGCCCAAGAACGTCGGTACGTTGGTCTGGGCGCGAGCCAGCGACGTGGACCTCTACGCCTTCGACAGGTACGCCGCGCTCATCTTGAACGAGGACGGTGAGGCTGGCTGACAATCTCTGTAGCTCCAAGTCGAGCCTTTTGACCTCACCCGCCGCGAGGTGGTGGCTGGAGCCGTTGAGTGAATAGCCTGGTTGCTGACTTTGTCCGTTCGCTCTGAGGATCCACTCGCCAGGCTCGGGGGCAGGCACCCAAGATGTTCCGTCAACGTCGGTGATCATGCTCTGATGATGAAACACCTCGTCGTTCAAGAGCAGGAACCCGGACACGACAACATTCGAAAGAGGGTCACCGTCCTGGTCGATGACGCGAACCACGAAACCCTGCTCGAGTTCATCACGTGAGTCCGCGTGCGGTTCAACCTCCATTCGTCCGCGGATCGCAACGCCTTCCCCGCCTACCAACTCGGAGGGGATTCCGTCCGCTGGGCTCACATCGGGGAACGCATGCTCAAGAGCAGGCTTCGGCGCGGTGCCTCGCGTCAGCGCATGCAGGGCGAGCCCAACCGAGAGGATCGCTAAGAGAGCCAACGCCCACCGGAATCTGGCTCGCATCATGCGCTTGCAGACCTCACTTCCATTCAACGCTCCAGGCCACCACGAACGTCCTCGCGCGACTCGAAAGCGACTTGAGCATCGACGCGCGTGGCCTCATCCAGAAGGACGAGCGCAGTGCGGACTTGACCGTCCATCCGGTATGCCTTCGCGCGTTTCTCCAGTTTTGTCGCGATGTGTCTCCTCGTGCTGCTGTGCTTCCGGAATTGAGGATCCGCGTCGCTCCAATGCGCGTCGATCGTTTCCCTCTCCGTTCGGATGAGATCCTGGCTGGCCAGGTTCGCCAACAAGCCGACTGCTGCAAGAAACTCCATCGTGGCACCTTCCTGCTCGTCCCTGTTGGCTCGCATCCGACCCGCATGAGTGCGTGCCCGAACCGCCGCAAGGTTGGCCTCGTCCTTGGCCCCTTCTCCAACGACCAGAGGCGTCAGCGTCTCGATCGACAGGTTGCGGAACTCGACGCTTCCCTCGTGCTTGCCGTGGCCCGATACGACGAACCCCACCGAACCATACGTTCGTCCGGCGTACTCGAAATGGACGAATGGAGCTCCTTCGGTGCCGAATCGAACTGTCTTGCCCTCGACCTCGACGAGGATACGAATTCGAGGCCCATCATCAGTTTGGACCACGGCGAACTCTTTGTTCGTGAGGAGATTGATGTCTCCTCCGTCGAAGACCTCGTAGAGCCGTAGCGTCGCCAACTTCTCACCAGCATTCCAGGCTGCGTCGAGCAGGAGGTACGAGATCGAGTCGAGCCGCGCGAACATCAAGCCGGCTTGCGTCCTGCCATTCTCAGGTGGATAGACATCCAACCGGATGCGCGCGTCTTCGTGGCGCGTTCCGAGCGCTTCGAGTTTGACACCACGCCGTCCCTCGAGGTTCGCCAGGTAGCCGAACTCGCTCCGTGTCCAACCCTTGGATTCGTGCACGTTCTCGAGGCTGTGGATGAAGAGCTTCGGAATCGCTGCAGGATCCGTCGCACGCTGCAACTTGCTTCGGTCCTTCGCGATCCGGTCTCGCGCGTCTTGCGTCGATCCACTGTCGAATCGATCGGCCTCGTCCAGCAATCGAGTTGCCACCTCGAACCAGTCCTGCCTCGCGTAGTTCGCGGCTTGCATGGCCAACCGCTTCGCTGCGGCTGAGAGGTCCTTGTTCGTGCTTGCGTACGCCGGGTCGTGACGGGTCAAACGTTCGCGGACTCGTTTGTCGAGGTCGGCTCTGATGATCGGGTCCTCGATCCGTGGCAGGCTGAACCGAGCCTTCCACGCGGCCGCAAGCGCTGCGTCCAGGTCGGTTGCAGGGTCCAAGGACAAGGCCTCTTCGATGCCCGCTGCCAGGTCCTCCGTACGGTCCGCCAGGCCCTCTTCGTCTGGACCGTTGCCGCCAGGCTCTTGAGCGTGGATCGCAGGTCCGAGCAGGAGGCCCATGGCAAGAAGGATTCGATGGAGCATCATGAAAGAGGGCAGAGGTCGACGATCCCACCTTAGTGCTTCGGATCAACGGCTGCGCTTCCTACCGATCTGCACGCCCCTTGGTGGCCTTGCGGCACCGTATGGGAGGGGCGCGTTACTTGCCGGCAGCGACGATCGCTTCGAGTTCGGTCTGCAGGACACCCAGGACCTCGTCGTAGCCATACGTCCCGACCGTCTCGGTGCCCTTCTTCAGGTTCACGGTCGTCGGGCCGCACCAGAGGCCCAAATCGGCGTCGTCCGTCTCGCCGGGGCCGTTCACGCGGCAGCCCATGACCGCGATCGTCACGTCGCGTTCGGCGGCCCAGGCGGTCATGCGTTTCACGTCCTCGGCCAGGTCGATGAACTTCTCGTTCTCGACGCGGCTGCACGAGGGGCACGCGATGATGTTCAAACCGTCGAAGAAGTTCGGCGGGACCGAGCGGAAGCGTCCGGCTTCGACGTCGGCGAGGATGCCGCGGCCGACCTCGATCTCCTGGCCCTTGTTGTCGAAGGGCACGGTCAACGAGACGCGGATCGTGTCGCCCAGTCCGCGGGACACCAGTTGCTCGAACGCGATGCGCGTCTTGATCACGCCGTCGGGCGGCATGCCGGCTTCGGTGACGCCCAAGTGCAAGGGCACGTCGGGGCGCAGCTCGGCGAACTGGACGTTGGCGTCGATGACGAGGCGCGGGTCCGAGTCCTTGATCGACACGAGATAGTTCGTGAAGCCGACGTCGTCGAGCAGCTTGCAGTGATCGGCGGCCTGCTGGACCAGCGCCTGCACATGGTCGTCCGGGAAGCGCTCCTTGTACTCGGGCGCCAGCGAGCCCGCGTTGCAGCCGATGCGAATGGCGCAGTCGTGCTGGGTCGCGATCTTGGCGATCCAGGCGACCTTGTCCTGGACCGAGCGCGTCTTCTCGTGGTGGTGCAGGTGGCCGGGGTTGTAGCGCAGCTTCTGGACGTGCGGCGCGACGGACTCGGCCAGGCGGTAGTTCTCTTGCAGGTCGACCGAGAGCGGCTTGTCGGTCTCCTTCGCCAGCAGCGCCAGGGCCTCGACATCGGCTGGGCTGTCGACGGCGATGCGGATCAGATCGGCGCCGGCGCTCTCGAGGATCCGGATCTGGCGGCGCGTGGCCTCCAGGTCCTGGGTCCGCGTGGCGGCCATGGATTGAACGGCGATCGGCGCGTCACCCCCGATGGAGAGGGTGCCGACCTGGATCTGACGGGTCTTGCGGGCGGGAATCATGGCGTGAGGGGCCCCTTATAGGGGATGCGCGGCCTGGCGGTGGAGGAGAGTTCGCAGCGCGAGGTCCGGGGTCGTCGCGGGGATCCTACGCGGCCCTTTCCCACTAGTTTTCCAGGTTCCTTGCCCCGCGTTCGCCCGAAGTCACGGACCCCAAGATCCAGGGGACGCAAGCTCCCTGGGTCGGTGGGTGAATCGAGGTCCGTGCAAGGCCGCGGTTCGCGCTCCACGAGTACAAGCCGACTAGGCTCCCGGGCCACCGCCCGCCGCTGGCTGGGGATCCCCTCTCCTTGCCGTTCGACGAGTGGGCCCGGGCGCCTTCTTCGCGGGACCTCTCGAGGACCTGCATCCGACCCCACCGGACCGCGCCCCGGTGGGGTCGGCCCTCTATTTGGGCCCTATCTTTGCGGCAAATGCGGGGCAGGTACGGAGTCAGGTAACAATCACTACGA
>JAJDEX010000438.1 GCA_029259575.1 Planctomycetota bacterium
CCTCGATGCCGATGCGGCTGGACTTGGAGGCGGACGGGATGACCGAGGCGAGCGTGTGCATCGGCCGAGTCTTGCTGGAGAACGTTCCCGTTCCGCGCCTCGCACCGCCCGGGAGTCCGGGACCCAAGCCGGAGAACGCGATCGTGTCGTTCTCGCCCGACGGGGTGTGGCGATTCTTGAAGGTCGACGCGACGCCGGATCAAGAGGTGCAGGTCGTCCTGATGCTGCACCCACCGAAGGGTCGCGAGGAGACCGAGCTCGATTGGAACGGAGGCTTCGGCTACGAGGTCGATCTGATGAAGGGACGCGACGACGCGATCCTGGGCGCAGGGAGCGGGCCGCTCGAGATGCGCGTGCGCGAGATGCCGTCGCGCGAATGGGCGCTTGCGGTGACCATCGATGGTCGGGTCGTGCCCGCTGACGAGATCGACGCCGGTGAAACGGCCTGGGGGCGGGCGGGGGCGATCTCGCTGTCGATCCCTGATTGGATGCCGGGTGTGACCGAGCATCTCGGGCTGTCGTCCGAGGAGCATCTCCCTCCGCACCTCTGGCATGTCTGGCGCAACGACGCATTCTCAGGCAAGGGTCCCGGTCAGGGACTCGACGCACATACGCGCGCTTACCTCCAACGCCTGCCCGCTTCCGAATAGACTTCCCGCATCATGAAACGCGTGATCCTGTGTCGGCCGGAAGGGCCGCGGAACGTGGGCAGCGTCCTGCGCGCCGTCCAGAACTTCGGGCCGTCCGAGCTGCACCTCGTGGCGCCGTTGAAGCCGTCGATGCTGGTGCATCCGGACTTCGTGCAGATGTCGCACGGTGCTGAAGAGGCGCGCGATGCGATCGTCGTGCACGAGCGACTCGAGGATGCGCTGGCCGATGTGCATCACTCCGTCGGGTTCACGGCGCGCGTGCGTGGCAACCGACAACGGCGCGACTGGCGCGAGGCGCAACCCGATGTCCTGGGGTTCGCCGAGTCGAGCGAGGACCGCCTGGCGCTCGTCTTCGGCAACGAGGAGACGGGGATGACCGCCGAGGAAGCTGGCTTGTGCAGCGAACTCGTGCACATCCGCACGTCCGAGGATCACACGTCCTTGAACCTCGCCATGTGCGCCACCGTGACGCTGTCGGACCTGTTCGTCGGGCGCGGGCACGTGCAGGCCGAGCCCGGTGGGCGACTGCTCGACGGCAACGGGCGCGAATTCCTGAAGGCGCGCATGACCGAGGTCTTCGCACACAAGATCGCCCAGTCGCCGGAAGCCTCCAAGCTGATCGAGGCCTCGATCGAGCGCGTCTTCTCGCGCGCCGAACTTGAGAACCGCGATGCGCGGGCCTGGCACCTGATGCTCAAGGCGCTCGGCTCGACGATGCGGCCCGACCAGGTCGGCCTGACCGTCCACGTGAAGGGCCAGCGTCGAAAGATGTTCCTGGACAAGCATCTGGACGGGACCGACACCTCCGCCGACGCGTAGAATCGACGGCATGGTTCGGCTCAATCGCATCTACACACGCACGGGCGACGACGGCAGCACGGGACTCGGTGACGGGACCCGCCTGCCCAAGGATCACCTGCGCATCGAGGCCTACGGCACCGTCGACGAACTCTCCAGCGTGCTCGGCCTTTGCATGGCGGAAGGCGCGGACGGTTTCGACGATCGTTTGAAGAGCATCCAGAACGATCTCTTCGACGTCGGCTCCGACCTGTGTGTGCCCGGCATCGGCGACGAGGGCAAGCGCCTCGACGCGGGGTACGTCAAGCGTCTCGAGGGTTGGATCGACGAGTGGAACGAGCGGTTGCAGCCGTTGACCTCGTTCATCCTGCCGGGCGGGTCCGCGGCGGCTGCGCGGTTGCACCTGGGTCGCACCGTCTGCCGTCGCGCCGAACGCATCACGGTCGCGCTCGCCGCCGAGCCCGACGAGAAGGACAAGGTCAATCCGCTGGTCATCCAGTACCTGAACCGACTGTCCGACCTGCTGTTCGTCATGGCGCGCATCGCCAACGATGAAGGTCGCGCGGACGTGCTGTGGAAGCCCGGCGCGGGCGCGGGTCAGTGAGTCATCGGCTGGCGTGGGCGACGCCGCCCGAGTGGGTGGCGATGGTCGAGGCCGATCCGCTCGCGCTCCTGAACGATCACGCGCACTGCGAGCTGAAAGCTGCGGCCATGGGCCAGTCGCTGATCGCCAAGAACCCGAGCTTCGGGTCGTTGATCGACTCGGTGCCGCACGTGGTGCTCGAAGAGATGCAGCACTTCGTCCAGGTCAACGCCGAGCTGCGCAAGCGTGGGGGCGAGCTCGGGGTCCAGGAGCCCAGTCCGTACGCGGATGGTCTGCACCAAGGCGCCGCTGCGACGCGCACGAGTCTGGTGCTCGACCGGCTCGTGCTCGCACACTTGATCGAGGCCCGCAGCCTCGAGCGCTTCGACCTCCTGGCCAACCACCTGACCGACCGAAGCCTGGCGGCGCTGTACGAGGAGCTGTTGCCCAGCGAGGCCGCGCACCGGGGCCTGTTCCGCAAACTCGCGCGGGAAGCCTACGGGGACGCTGCCGAAGCCCGGATCGAGACGCTCGGCGAGCTCGAATCCCGTCTCATCGCTGGGCTTCCGTTCGCGCACCGAGTGCATTCGGGGATCAGCGTCAGATAGAGTGCATTCAGCGTGCTGTTCTCCTCTCCGGTCTTCCTGACG
>JAJDEX010000439.1 GCA_029259575.1 Planctomycetota bacterium
TTCGCCACCCTCGGGGGCCTCGCGAGCAACGCGATGGTCATCTTCCTCCTCCTGGTGTTCCTGCTGGCCGAGAGTGCGGGTTTCCCGGCCAAGGTTCGCGCCGCGACGCACGGGCAAGGGCAGGTCCAGGCACGACTGGACGAGGTCGCGAGTCGTATCAATCGCTACTTCGCGATCAAGACCGCGGTCAGCGCGCTGACCGGCATCACGGCGGGCGTCGGCCTGTCGTTGATGGGTGTCGACTTCCCCATCCTCTGGGGTCTGGTCGCATTCCTGCTGAACTTCGTCCCGAACATCGGGTCGATCATCGCCGCGATGCCTCCCACGTTGATCGCGCTCGTGCAACCGGAAGGCTTCTGGCAACTCGCCATCGGCGTGCTGGTTCTGTACGTCGCCATCAACCTGATCTACGGCAACTTGGTCGAACCGAAGTGGCTGGGCAAGGGGCTCGACCTCTCGACGTTCGTCGTGTTCGCCTCGCTGGTCTTCTGGGGATGGCTCCTGGGACCGGTCGGCATGTTGCTGTCGACCCCATTGACGGCCGCGTTGCGCATCGCGATGGAGGCCTTCGACGACACGCGGTCGATCGCCGTCCTCCTGGGGGCCGGGGTCGACCCGCCCGTGGATGCCGAGCCGAACGCGGGCTAGGAGCCTGCGTCCCAGATGGCGGATCCGCTATCTGGGACACCGGCTTCTAGCGCCGGCGCAACAGTTCGACCTGGACGATCTCGCCGATCGTGAAGGGCGGTTCCAGCGTTCGCCGCATGACGCCCGTCGATGAGTACTCCACGAGGTAGTCGAGTTCGGTGCGACGCACATCGACCAGGATGCTCGATTGATCGCGGGCCTCGAACAGCGCCTCGTCGAACGCCTTGCGATTCGGGGTCGGGATGCCGTTGACCCCCACGATGACGGTCGGGACCGTGAAGGTCGTGCCGATGTTGCGCGCTTGCAACGGATAGATTCCCGCGCGCATCGCCGCGCTGTTCTCGTCCACGTGAACGGGAATGACGCCGTCGATCTCGGCCTGACGCAGCATTTCCTCGTTCCACTGATCGGGACAGAGCGTCATCCCCAGGTCGTAGTAGTGGCGCAAACCCTGGCGGATCAAGGCCGGCATGCGGTCGGCGATCGCATCGATCGGAATCGCATAGCCGATGCCCACGTTGAACGAGATGTCCGTGCCCTGGATCTGATTCAAGGCCGTCACCATCCCGATGACCCGACCCGAGGAGTCCAGCAAGGGACCACCGGAGTTGCCCGGGTTGATCGGTGCATCGGTCTGGATCGCCCCTTCGAAGGCACGGCCCTGGGGCAACGTCACGCGCCGGTTCAAGGCGCTGATCAGACCGCGGGTCAGCGTGTGATTGCGACCCAGGGGACTGCCGATCGCGAGGGCGTCCTGGCCGACGCGCACGTTCTCGGAGCGACCCAGGTCGAGGACGGGCAATCGACTTCCATGGGCGTCGACGCACAGCACGGCCAGGTCGAGCGCGTCGTCACGACTCACGAAGTCCGCGCGCAACGGAGTCCCATCGGCCCGCACGACGTGGACGTCGTTCTGCCCATCGATCAGGTGTGCGTTGGTCACCACGTATCCGTTCGCACTCCAGATGAAGCCGGCGCCGAGCATGGTGCCGGGCCGGAGCGCGGTGGCGTCCTCATCCGGTCCCTGCGTCGTCAGGTCGTCCTTGCGTCCCGCACGAATGTGCACGATCGACGCGGAGGCACGGGTGAACACCTCGATCCGCCGCTGCTCCTCGGACGTGAGCGAGGTCGTGCCGTCCTGGTCGCGCGGCCGTTCGTCGTCGAACGCGGTGGGCACACGGTCGGCCACCTCGGGCACGTCCGAACCGGGCATCCACCGGATGCAGGCGAGCGTCACCGCAGTCGTCGCCGTGAACACGAGGATCCCGAAGCCGACCGAGGTCGACCACAGGGGCCTCAACAGGCCAGGTTTGGGGGAAGGGCTCATGGAAGGGTCTCGGGAGAGGATACGCCCGGGACGGTGGGGCGTTGGCACAAGACCTCGGGTGAACGAACAAGCGGTCCAGCGGATCGTTCGCCCCGGTGTGGTCACCGATTCCGGGCAGACGTGGACGCGGCCCGCCCCGCGGGACAGAATCCCGCCCCCTCCGTCCATCCGTGCTGCGTCCATCCCGGGCGACGGCAGGGCGACGCCCCCCATGTCCGTAGCACGCACCGAGCTCAAGGCCCTATGGCGATTGGCCGTGCCGATCATCGCCATCAACCTCGGCACGCAGCTGATGTCCTTCGTGGACGCGGCCATGGTGGGGAAGTATTCGGACGGCGCGTTGCGGGCGATGACGTTGGCCCACGTCTGGATCTTCGGGACGTCGATGTTGGTGATGGGCATCGTGCTCGGCATGGACCCGATCGTCTCGCAGGCTCACGGTGCCAGAGACGGAGAGCGCGTCGGTCGCGCGCTGCAACGTGGGCTCGTGCTGGCGGTGCTGTGCGGCATCCCGTTGGGCGCGGCGTGGGGATACACCGAGGAGGTCCTCCTCTGGATCTACGGACTGCCCTTCGTCCCGTCCTCGCCGGACATCGCCGAGGTCGCGGCGCTCGCCCAGGAGTACGCCTATCCGCAGATGTACACGGCGCCGTTGTTCCTGGTGTTCCTGGCGATGCGCCAGTACCTGCAGGGTCGCGGCATCCTCGCACCCGTGCTCTACGTCGCCTTGATCGCCAACGTGTTCAACGCGATCTTCGACTGGGTGTTGATCCGCGGCGCATGGGGACTGCCGGAGTACGGCGTGTTCGGCGCGGGCTTGGCCACCGGATGCACGCGCGTGCTGTTCCCGATCCTGCTCTGGGTCGCGATCGTGCGCGGCAAGCACCACGTGGGCGCCTGGGTGCCGTGGACGAGGCGCGCGTTCCACCCGAGAGGGTTGTGGGACATCGGCCGCATCGGCTTTCCGATCGGCATTCAACTCTCGCTGGAAGTCTGGGCGTTCGGCGCCTGCACCTTGATGTCTGAAATGGTCGGTGAGGCCGCGACGAACGCGCACTCGGCCGTCCTGCACATGGCAAGCATCACCTTCATGGTGCCGATGGGCGTGTCGTTCGCCGCGACGACGCGCATCGGCAACCTGATCGGGGAAGGACGCCACGCGCGGGCCCAGACGACGTCGTGGATCGCTTTCGGGGTCGGCGCTGGGTGCATGGCGCTCGCCGCCGCGGTGTTCATTCTCGGGCGCGACGTCCTGCCCACGCTGATCCTGCAGGAGGGATCGGCCGAGGCGCTGGTCCTGGCGGCCTCGATCCTGCCCATCGCGGCCGCGTTCCAGGTGTTCGACGGTCTGCAGGTCGTAGGCTCCGGAATTCTGCGCGGCATGGGCAACACACGTCCGGCCGCCGTGATCAACCTGATCGGCTACTGGGTCATCGCCCTGCCACTGGCCTGGTGGCTCGCCTTCGAACAAGGCCTCGGACTGCAAGGTGTCTGGTGGGGACTCGCCCTGGCGCTGGCGATCGTCGCCGTCGGGTTGATCCTGTGGGTGCGCGGCCATGGTCCGGCGCACATGGATCCCGATCACGTTCTGGTCGAGTCGGCCTAGCGGTCCGAATCAGCGCGCCAGGTGATCCTCGGCACCGGGTCCGAGCGTCTTGACGAGCGCTTGCTCGAGGCCCGGCCACACGACGTCGGGGTCCTGTTCACGACCGAACTCGATCGTCAACACCGGCAAGCCGCGATCGTCACCGAGCCAACTGCCGAGCGAGCCCGGTGTGGCGTATCCCATGTCGGGCACGACGCGCCAGTCCCCGACCGCGTCGTAGGCCGCGCGCGCGAACCGTTCCGCGAGCAGGCGGCCCGGCCCGTTGAAGTTCACGAACGGGCCGCGGCGAGCGGCGTGGAAGACCATGACGATGTCCGGATCGAACGCTTCCAGGTCCGCGGCCAACGCCTGCGTCTCGGGCTCGCACAACGGCGCGGGACCGCGACCATCGGAAGGTCGGAAGTTCTGAGCGGGGAAGTTGCGGTTCAGGTCGACGCCGTTCGCGTTCGTGCGTGTGCGATGCTCGCTGCCGTCCGGGTTGACGTCGCGCAGCAAGCGCACCGTCGTGTCGCCCAAGAAACCGTCGACGCGCAACAACTCGCGCAGGCGATCGACGTTCTCGAGCCCGGGACGTTCGTCGCCGTGAATCCCACCGATGACGTAGACGCGTCGGGAACCGGTCCCGAACGTGGCCACCTGGATCGGACGACCCTCAACGCTCTCCCCGATCGTGTGCCACTGGTGCGGCAACGGCTCGGCGACGGGCGCGGACTGCGGCGGGCGGGGCGCCGCACAAGCACCGAGGCATGCGAGGATCAGGATGGAGCGCAGCATGGGGGTTCCTGTTTCCATCGGCCAAACACTCCGCCAGGCTTGATCTTGTTGCCGGAGACCGTCTCCAGGGTGAGAACGGGGTGGATCCGATCGGGAGTACGGCGTCAATCGGGAGTA
>JAJDEX010000440.1 GCA_029259575.1 Planctomycetota bacterium
CACGGAAGCGTTCGTCCCAGGCCTCGACCAGCCGCATCTTCAGGTGCCCGTAGCCAGGCGCGTTCGGTCCGCCGGCGGTCACTTTGGCGTGCCAGTCGTCGAGTTCGTCCTGCTCGAGGAACAACTCGAGGAACTGCATCAGCAGGACCGTGTCGGGATCCTTGGGCTCCTCGGGTGGGCGACTGTCCGTGGTGATCCGGTTGACGGCTTTCTTCAGCGCCTTGCCCGATTCGAAGATCCACAGGTCGTTGCCGTACGACTTGCTCATCTTCTCGCCATCGACGCCAGGGACCCGAGCCGACAATTCGTGCTCGGGGATGAGTGCTTGGGGACGCACGAAGACCTCCTGCTGAAAGGCCGCGTTGAACGAACCCGCCATGTCCTGGGCCATCTCGAGATGCTGGACCTGGTCCTTGCCGACCGGAACGAGGTTCGAGTCGTAGGCCAGGATGTCGGCCGCCATCAGGATCGGGTACGTGAACAGACCGACGTTGGCCTTGAGGCCCCTGGCCGTCTTGTCCTTGAACGCGTGAGCGCGCTCGAGCAGGCCCATGCCGGTCACACAGGACAGGAGCCACGTGATCTCGGTCACCTCGGGGACATCGCTCTGGCGGAAGAACGCGGTGCGATCGGGGTCCAGGCCGAGCGCCAGGTAGGCGGCGGCCATTTCGCGCACGTTGTTGCGCAGGGCCTTGGGGTCGCGCGTCGAGGTCAACGCGTGGTAGTCCGCGATGAAGTAGAAGAGGTCTGCCTCCTGCTCCTGGGCGGCGATGTGCTGGCGGATGGCACCGAAGTAGTTGCCCAGGTGCGGGCGACCGCTGGGCTGGATGCCGGACAGGATGGTCTTCATGGCGTGCTCGATCCGCGCGGATTCCGAGGGTTTCTGCGGGGAACGCGAGGGGGCCCCACGCCCTGCCGTGGCGCGGGTCGGCGGCGAGTGTAGCGGCGTGTCCGGGTCCATCGAAGGCTCCGGGTCCGATTCTCCCGCCGCTTCAGGTGTCCAGAGGGCAGCCTTGCATCCGCTCGCATCGGGCCCCTCCGGACCGGGCTCGAATCTCGCTGATTTCGAACGGTCACGTGACGAACCTTGCATCGCACTTCCTGGGTCCGACAATCGCCGGGCCCCATGCTTCCGTCTCCCTGCTCCCCCACCCGGATCGCCAGCCTCGGCCACCGCTCCGATTCATCGGGAAGGTCCACGATCGGAGTCTGGACCCGAATCCTCGGACTGCTCGGGATCGGACTGCTCGCGAGCTGCGCGGGCTTCCAGCAGGAACGTCACCTCGCGCCGCTCTTCACGGAGCTCTCGCTGGCCGGCGGCGACCGTGGGATCGAAGCGCTCGGCGGCATGGTGCTCACGCGGCGCGACGCCGAGACGAAGCGCATCGAGTACTGGGCCGTGCGCCCCTTCGCGTCGCACCGCAAGCAACCGGGCGGTCGTTCGTTCAGCTGGTACCTGCCGCCGTTCGGACAACGCTTCGTGCGACCCGCGGAAACGGTCACGCAGTTCCTGCCCATCTGGCGTTACGCCAAGCAGCACCCGGAGGGCGAGGTCGTCAGTTGGCAGTTCCTGACGCTGCCCGGTTTCTACTTCGCCAAGGACGCGGACGGCGATCGCAAGTCGGCGTGGTTCCTGCTGTACGGCGACGTCGACAACTTCCTGTCGTTCGATCGCGCGCAGTGGGTGCTGTTCCCCCTGTACTCGAAGTTCGAACGGTACGGACGCACGACGCACAACGCGTTGTGGCCCATCTTCCAATGGTCCCAGGGTGCCGGCGGTCCCTCGTGGCGCGTCTGGCCGCTGTACGGGCAACTGGGTTGGGAGGGTCGCTACAAGCGCAAGTTCGTGCTGTGGCCGCTCTACATGCGCCAGACGAACGACATCAGTCGCAAGGAAGGCGATCAACAGGAGTCGCACTTCCTGTTCCCGTTCTACGGACAGGCCAGGCGCGAGGGCGCGGTCAATCGCACGTTCCTCTGGCCGTTCTTCGGCACGGCCAAGGACGAGGAGACCGGCTTCTGGGCCTGGGACGGACCGTGGCCGCTCGTCGTGTTCCAGGGCGGTGACCCGGAGCGCGCCGTGCGCCAACGCGTTTGGCCGTTCTACTCGTTCTACAAGGGCGACGGCCTGACCTCGACGTGGTACGGCTGGCCGTTCATCAACGTGCGCAGCGAGGACTACGGCACGCACAACCGCTCCGCCGTCACCATCTTCCCGTTCTGGCAACAGTGGGACGCGTCGTACCCGGGCGACCTGCGCGCGCACTGGCGCAAGCTCTGGCCGCTGGTGCGCACGTACGAGGACGAGCGCGGGGACTCCGAATTCCTGGCGTTCCCCGCACTGAACCCGATGCGGCGCTTCGACTTCATCGACGAGCACTACGCCTGGATCTGGGAGCTGTATGCGACCCAACGCCAGTACGATCGGATCCGCGAACGCAGTTGGCTGGGCCTCTGGCGCCGCGAACGCGATCGCGACGAGGATCGCCGCTCGCTGGTCGGTTTGTGGGCCAATCGCAAGTATTCGCAACGCGGCAAGCGCGTGTCCGAGACGTCCCTCCTGTTCGGCCTGATCCGCTGGCGCTCGACCGAGGACGAAGGTCGCTCGGCTCTGTGGCCCGCCGTCCCCGGCCCGGGTTGGCCGATCGAGCGCGTTCCGAATTCGATCGCTCCGGTAGGTGTCGAACGCCCGGTCGGACCGGTCGCCCCCACCGGAGCCGTGATTTCACCCCAGTCCGAGCCGTAGGATCACCGACGCATGTTCTCCGAAGGCTCGATTCCCGACTGGTGGCCCACGCTGCTCGCGCTCGTGGCGATCACGTCCACGCTGTACACGCTGTGGCAGCTCGGCGGGTTCCGCGAACTGCTGCGCGAAGCCGGAGCACGACTCGCCTTGCTCGCGGCGACGTTCGCGTGCGTGCCGCACCTGTTCCGGCGCCGCCGCTGGTTCCTGCATCAGCTGTTCCTGGCCGGCGTGATGAACCTGCACGTCGTCGGCTTCGTCGGCCTGTTCATCGGGATGATCATCTCGCTGCAGACGGGCATCGAGCTGGCGCGTTTCGGTCAACAGGACCAGATCGGCCCGCTGGTCGCCGCGGGCATGGCGCGCGAGATGGGACCGTTCATCACCGCGATCATCCTGGCCTCGACGTTCGGTTCGGCGCTGGCCGCCGAGATGGGCACGATGGCCGTGTCGGACGAGCTGACCGCGCTCGAGGTCATGTCGATCGACCGCGTGTCCCTGCTGATCCTGCCGCGCGTCGCTGCGCTCGCGATCATCTGTCCGCTGTTGACCGTCGTGTGCGACATGATCGGCATCCTGGGTGGAGGGTTCGTCGCGAACGCACAACTGGGCGTCGGCTGGAACCTGTACCTCGACTCGGCCTTCGCCGCGCTGTCGGGATTGGGTGACACGATCCCCTTCCCCAAGGACGTCTACACTGGCCTCTTCAAGTCGTTCTGCTTCGGCATCCTGATCGCGATCGTGTCCTGCCAGTCGGGATCGGAAGCGCGCGGTGGAGCCTTGGGCGTCGGTCGCGCCACCAGTCGCGCCGTTCGTGACTCGGCCATCGGAATCATCGTCGCGAACTACTTCCTGACCTGGGTCTTCTACGGAGGTGCCTCGTGAGTGAGCGCAACGTCGTCGTCCGCATGCGGGACGTCCACAAGTCGTTTTCGGGCGTCTCGATCCTCGCCGGGCTCAGCTTCGAGCTCGAACGGGGCAAGTGCCTGGGGATCATGGGTGGTTCGGGCACCGGCAAGTCCGTCGCCCTGCGCCACGTGATCGGTCTGATGAAGCCGGACTCCGGCGTCGTCGAGGTCGCCGGCGACGACCTGGCCGCCCTGGATCGCAAGGGCCTGGCCGCGATGCGGCGCCGCATGGGTTACGTGTTCCAGGAAGGCGCGTTGATCAACTGGTTGACCGTCGCCGAGAACCTGGCGCTGCCGCTCAAGGAGAACACCAAGCTCTCCCCCAGCGAGATCGATCAGAAGGTCCAGGAGAAGCTTGCGCTGGTGCGCATCCCGGACGCCGGCGCCAAGTATCCGACCGAGATCTCCGGCGGCATGAAGAAGCGCGTCGGCATCGCCCGCGCGCTCATCACCGACCCCGCGCTGATCCTGTACGACGAGCCGAACGCAGGTTTGGACCCCGAGATCAGTCGCTCGATCAACCGCTTGATGCGCGACGTGTCCGAGGAACTGGGCGTGTCGTCCTTGGTCGTCGAACACCGCGTCGACTGCTTGCGCACCGTCGCCGACGAGGTGCTGTTCCTCTACAAGGGCCAGGCGCTCGTCCACGAACCGACGGAGTCCTTCTTCCGTCCGAAGAACACGCGCTTGCGCGAATTCCTGGGTGTCGATGCCGCCGACGCCCAATCCCCCGATCAGGCATCCTCATGACGTCCCGTCAGCACATGGCTCTGGGTTTGTTGTTCCTCATGGTCTCGATGATCCTGGGGTACTACACCTTCTTCAAGACCGACTTCAGCCTGTTCACCGAGAAGGTGGGCATGACGGTCTGGTTCGAGAACGCGGGCGGCATCCGTGACGGGGATCCGGTCCTGGTGGCCGGTGTGCGTTGGGGCGAGGTCGATGGCCTCGAGTACGACGCCGCGCCCGACGATCCGCGCCGACGCATCAAGGTCGAACTCGCGTTGAACGAAGAGATCGGCCTGTTCGGCGATCACGCGATCCTGATCCGAGACGCGACGGTGCTGGGCGGCAAGAACCTGGTGATCGAACCGGGCACCTCGGCCTCCGGCGCAGCGCCCGCCGGCGACCTGTACGGCAAAGTCGCGCCCGATGTGCTGTCCGCCTTGGGCGAGGTCATCAACGAGAACCGGGACGCGATCCGGAACACGCTGGCCGGGCTCGAGACCGTCGTGGAAGGTGTGAACGCCGGCGAGGGCGTGCTGGCGGCGTTGATCCACGACTCCGAGTTGCGCGCGACGTTGACCTCGGCCGTCGAGAACGTGAACGGCACCTTCGAGAACCTCGATGCGATCACGAACCAGATCAAGAGCGGCGAAGGTTCGATCGCGAAGTTGATCTACGACGACGCGCTGTACAACCAGATCGACACCCTCGCACAGACGATCCAGACGCTGGCCGATCAGGCCAACGGCGTCATGACCGACATCCGTGCGGGGAAGGGCACGGTCGGCATGCTGCTGTACGACGAGGAGACGAGCGCGGACGTCAAACAGGCGCTCGACGACATCGCTGCGTTGACCAAGGGCCTGCGCGCCGGCGAAGGCACGTTGGGCATGCTGTTGTCGGACGAGGCGTTCCGCGCGGACGTCGACCTGATCGTCCGCAACATCGCCAACGGCGAAGGCACGCTCGGCAAGTTGATCAACGATCCGGCGGTCTACGAGGACGTCGCGGCGATCGCAGCGGACCTGCGCTCGTTCTCGGCGGCTCTGGCGAGCGGCGAAGGCACGATCAGCAAGCTCGTGTACGACGACGAGTTGTATGCCCAACTGGATCGCTCCCTGCGCGTCCTCACGGGCACGCTCGAGGAAGCCCGCGAAGCCGCCCCGATCTCGAACTTCTTGAACACGCTGTTCCTGGGTTTCTAGCCGCAGCGCAGGATCGCTTGGATGGAATCAGGGTCCGTTCGTCATCTCGACGAACGGACCCTGATTCCATCTAGCGCGCCAATACGGTGCCCCGCCAATACGGTGCCAATACGGTGCCAGGCACTGTTCAT
>JAJDEX010000045.1 GCA_029259575.1 Planctomycetota bacterium
CGTTGCTGTCGGCCTCGCCGCCAGGGTGCGCACCGAATGATTCAGATCAACCTGCTCCCCGACGAGTACCGCAAGAGCGCGCGTACTCCTCTGAAATTCGTGGCCGCCATCGCCGCCGCGACCGCCATCAACGGCTCGCTCGTCGCTGTTTGGACCTGGATGGTCTTCGGCGTCGCCGCGAAGCTCGAGACCGAACAGACGCAGCTGCAGATGGAGATGGACGGGCTCACGCCTCAAGTCGCCTATCACGATGCTCTCGACGAGGAGATCACGATCTTCGCCACCCGCGAGGAGACGTTGGTCACCATCAACAAGAACCGCGTGCTGTGGACCGAGAAGCTCGACCAGTTGCTCGACGTCGTCAACTCCGGCAACCAGGTGGATCACTTCATCTGGTTCGACGATCTGAGCGTCAAGCAGGAAGCGCCGCGCCGTGGCTCGACCACCTTCGGTGAGTTGAAGGCCAACGGACACTCCGGTTCCGACAAGTGGAACCAGGTGGCGAACTTCCTCGAGGACATCGAAGACACGGAACTGTCCGGCTTCATCCGCGACTTCGCTGCGCCCGGCATGCCCCAAGGCACGCAGAACTCCCCTGATCCGGACCTGATCCCCGCGGTGAACTGGTCCTTCCCCCTGACTCTTGGTCTGCGCTCTCCCGATGAGCGTTCGGCCGTGCAGCAGCCGAACGTGGAGGCGGGGCGATGAACGAGAAGAAAGCATGGCTCACCGTTGGCATCGTGAGCTTCCTGATCGCCGGTGGAGCCGGATTCGCGATCTACACCAAGCGCAAGGACATCGATGAGACCGAAGCGTCCATCGCCAAGTTGCACACCGACATCGATACCGCGCGGCGGACGATCGAGGGCACCTCGGACCTGGAGCGCGAAGTCATCGTGCTGCGGGAACTGGCCGGTGCGTTCGAGCAGATCCTGCCCAATGGTGCCGAGGTCACGAACCTCATCCAGAACTTCTACCGGTACTCCGGCGAAGCGGGAGTCGAGCCGACGTCCTTCAAGCCGAAGACGACCACCACCCGTGGTCGCACGGCGACGGACTTCGACAAGGTCGCTTACACGCTGACCCTGTCGGGCGACACCTTCCAGTTCCTGGAGTTCCTGGACCGCATCGAGACGCACAGCCGCTTCATGGCCGTGCCGTCCTTCAAGCTCACCTCGAGCTCGCGGACCGACATGGAGAAGTTCGGCTACGCCAAGCACAAGATCCAGCTGGACGTCGAGACGTTCGTCTATCAGCCGAAGCGTCAAGCCAAGAACGTGTCCATCGAGGGCTACAACCGCAAGCGCGACCTGTTGGCCGGTGAGATCAACCGTCGTCGCCAGGCGCTGACGCTGTCCACCTTCAACTACCGCGGTGCACGCGGTCGACGTGACCCGTGGATCGATCCGCGCGTGCCCGTCGAGGACAACCCGAGCGGTCTGACCGTTCCGGAGCAGAACACCAAGGTCGAGGAACTCGTCGCACTGTTCAGCACCGCCCAGGAACAATGGGTCGAGGTGCAGACCGCGCCGGACATCCTGACGCGCATGGTGCTGCGTCGTGACCTGGTCGCCTCGTTGGCCGTCCTCGAGGACGAGCTGCGCAAGATCGACAAGCAAGGGCTGATCACCTTCACGCCCGCCGTGAAACGTCTTCAGAACGAGGTCCGTGAGCCCCTGGAGGATCTCCGCAAGGAGATCGACCAGACGAGCAACATCGAAGGCCCCACCCGTGAAGAGATGGAGCAGGTCCTCGCGACCATGCACCGCAACATCGGCGAAGGTCACTTCGACCTGGCGCTTCAAGCGTTCGCCGAGATCAAGAACACCCTGGACCTCGTCCAGGGCGACCCCGCGCGTGAGGAGCTCGCTGCTGAGCTGCTCGTCATCGCGGATGACGCTGACATCCTGCGTGAGTTCGACTCGATCGAACTGGCGTTCGGAGGTCAGGCCATCATTGAGGGACGACCCCCCGTCGTGATCCTCAATGGCAAGCAGTTGAAGATCGGTGATGTCATCGATCCTGGTATGGAGATCCTCGACATTCAGTTGCGAGAGGTCACATTCGCCTTCCGTGGAGTTGAGCTCACCAGGAAGTTCTAAGCGAACTATCCGATTGGTGAGCGGTTGCCCGGGTCCCCACCCGGGATGGAGAAATCGTGAAACTCATTATCGTCCCCGCCCTGGTTGCCATTTGCGGAATGGCAACCCCCGCGGCAGCCCAGGCCCCGAGCCTGGATGCCCGTGTCAGTCTGAACGTGGTCGAAGCCGACCTCGCCCAAGTCGTGCAGAACCTGCGCGACCGTTCAGGCGCCAACATCGTCATCATCGACGGCTCCGGCCAGAAGATGGTCCGTGACCTGCAGATCAACGATGTCCATTGGCGTGATGCCTTGGACTACGCTGTGACGCTGGCTGACGCTGTTGTCACCGAGGATCGATCCGGCGTACTCGTCGTTTCATCCCCGATCCCCGTCACCTTCGACTTCGGTGAGAAGGACACCGACATCCGCGCCATCATTACGACGATCGCGGCCGTGTCGGGTTCCAACATCATCGTTGCACCCGAGGTCACCGGCACCCTGCGCGTTCGCTTGCGGAACGTGCCGTGGCGCGATGCCTTGGAAGAAGTGGCCAAGACCCGCGGTTACACCGTGGTGGAGGAACGACGCGGCATCCTGCGTGTCGTCGATCCGTTGACGCTCGAGAAGCAGAAGGTGACGCGAAGTTACCAGCTGCGCTTCGTGCGCCCGCGCGGCCCCCGTGCCCCGCGTATCCAGTCCGAGTTCATCTCCGGCGAGAGCAAGGCCCCGAACGGCGCAGCGTCCGAGCACTTCACCGTGCTCGCCGCCTTGTCCAAGGCCTTGTCCATGGAAGGTCAACTCGACTACATCGACGAGCAGAACGTCATCATCGTGCGTGACACCGTTCAGGTGCACGAGACCGTCCAGGAGATCCTGAACCGCCTCGATGTCGAGCCGGCCCAGGTCTTCGTCGACGTCAAGTTCGTTTCCACGATCAACACGAACCTGCTCGACCTCGGTGTCGACTACGGCGACGGCGGCCCCCAGGTCTCCATCAGCGGTAGTCAGATCCCGATCGAGCTTCCGTTCTCGATCGGTAGCAGCGGATTCGAGGACGGCTTCATCGCCAACAGTGGCCACGCTGGTCCCTACACGAACCCCGCTTTCAGCGATTCCGTCGTGACGATTCCGAACACGATCTACGGTGCACTCTCGTTCACCCAGGTCGCGGCGACGCTCAAGATGCTCCAGCGCGACACCCGTGCTGAAGTCATTCAAGCGCCGAAGATCATCACCTTGGACGGCCACGAGGCCACCATCTTCGTGGGCGAGACCGTTCGCTACGCGGAGGCCAAGTCGGAGCAGGGTCAGGCCGGTGGTCTGTCGCTCTCCGTCGAGGAGGCGGAAGGTTCGCCGGTCGAGATCGGTTTCCAGCTGCTCGTGCGCCCGAACGTCGTTCCGGGTACCCGCAAGATGCAGATGGAGGTCATCCCGAAGGAGACGAGCCTCTCCGGATCGAGTGCCGGTTCGGCCCTCGCCCCGGCCGGCTTCGACCTGTTCACGGTCGGTGCGGCGGGCCTCGAAGGCTCGATCGCTCTGCCGCGTACGCGGTCCTCGACGTTGATCACCAACATGACCCTCGAGAGTGGTCAGACGGCGGTCATCGGCGGTCTCACGACCGACACCGACACGAAGATCAAGAGCCAGGTTCCGTTGCTCGGGTCCATCCCGATCCTCGGCCAGCTCTTCAAGCACCGCACCCACACCCGGGACCGCCGTAGCTTGGTGATCTTCATCACGCCGACCTTGGTGCACAACTCCGAGGACACCGAGTTCCTGCTTCAGCAAGAACTCGCCCGTCGCTCGGCGCGCCTGAAGGACGAGATCGAGAAGCTCGTCGCGCCCGAGTAGGCCTCTCGTCCGGGCAGGTGGGGGAGCGATCCCCCGCCTGCTTGGATGCAGGACCTCTGGCACGAACGGGAGTCCCCTTGGGGGGCTTCCTCGAGCGGCAGCCTTCGGGCTCCACGGAACCCAGACCCCGCCCGGAGCGATTCGGGCGGGGCCTTCCGGCTCCTCTGCGCTGGCCCTCCCGATTCGGGGCGGGGCGCAGCACCCTTCGGCAGGACCCCGAGGACCCACTTTCTGGGCTCAGGAGGGGACTTCTGCCGCGAACGGGACCCTTTCTCGGGTCCCACGGTCGAAAACTACGACCGTATGTTCGACTCCCAAGTCTCCATCCGTCAGCATGGGGCCACGGCCTTGGGCCGTGCGGGGCATCCCCGGTGAGGCGCTTTCGACGCTCACCTTCCCCGTTCTTCTGATCGTTCAACGGACCCCCCGGGTCCGGACCTCGGCGCCCGTCCACCTCCTCGGAGGCCCGGACCCTAGAGCGCCTGACAACTTCTACCAGGCCGATCCTGCGACGGACCTCCCGTCGCCCCGATCCGCATCCTGTGCGAACCCAAAGAACACTCGTGTTCACGGGCCCGCCCAGGACCGATGCCGCGCCGCCGCCCCGTCGGGCGCTGTGCTCCGTGACCAGATCCTCCCCTTCGGGGTCGATCCCAAGGTCCTCGAGCCCAACCCGACGCTCCGGTCTGGCTGCGAATCGAAGCGGATTCGAGCGACATGGAACCGCTCCATCAGGCTCTCGGTCGACCTCAAAACACATGAGCGCCCACGACCTCCCGAGCTTCGACTCGGGACCCCTGGACAACGCAGATTTCCCGGCAGACTCCCCTGACGCCTTCGAGCATCAGGACTCCCCGATCAGCCATGGCGATTCCGACCATGGTGATTCCGACCATGACGACGCCAGTCAT
>JAJDEX010000441.1 GCA_029259575.1 Planctomycetota bacterium
GAGGAGAAGGGCGTCGCCGGGCTCGAGCCCGCTTACGAGCGGATGATCTCCGGCGAAACGGTCGCGCCCAACCTCGTTTGGTTCGCGGGCTACGCAGCCTTCGTCGCCGCCGAGTTCCATCGCCGTGGGAGCGCGCCGGACGAAGCGCGAGGGGCCTACACGCGCGCGATCGCGCACTTCGACCGTTACGTCGTTGCGCGTCCCGAGGATCGCGCGACCGGCGATCACTACGCGGCCCTGTCCCTTGCGGGGCGTGCGCGCTTGACCATGGAGGCCGGGGACGACGACGCTGCGCTCGAGGACCTGTTGGCCTCGTTCGCCCGTCGACCGCAGGCGGCCGGCGTGCTCGATGGCATGAACCTGTCGCCGGCGGACACGTCGCGCACGCTGATGTCGCGACTGCAGGTCGCCCAGAAGGCCGAACAGGTCGCGCGACTCCAGGCGGTGCTCGATACGCTCGATCCGGACGACCTCGATCTGCCCGACTACGAGAAACCTGGCGCCGGGACGGGTCCGCAGGGCCTGGGTGGTCGTCGCGGGCGAGGGCGTCGCGGGCGCTGAGCCAGGTTCACAGGCTGCTCGCCCGGACGGCGATCCCGGAACGTGAGTTGCCATGAGAGCGCGTCACACGGGGAACCCTTGCAAGTTCGGGCCTCCTGAACCTAGCTTGGATTCCATGGGACTCGAGTTTCGCTGGCTGAGGATCAAGTCGAGGTGCGCTCGATGATGGGCCGCGTGTCCCGTCCCGCCCAGATCGTGGCCGTTCTCGTGCTGGGGATCGGGGGCGCGATCTACTACGTGCAGCGTGAAGCCGCGGGCGTCCCGTCGCGTGCTGGCACGCCGAACGTCGAGTCCGAGTTCCGCGCCCTGCACGAAGCGACGTCGGACGAGGACCTGCGCAAGGAACAGTCTCGCTTGCATGAAGCGATCGCTCGCGAGGTGGCCGTCGTCGCGGACGAGTACGTGGTTCGTGGCGAACATGTACCCAGCCACGCGGATGCGCCGCGAAGTGCATGGGGCAAGGGAGAGGTGACCGTCCGCATGGAAGCCGAGGGTAAGCCTGTCCTGGTCGTCCTGAAGCGCTCCGATGCGCCCGACGTCTTTCGCCTGTACGACAAGCACGGTTGGATCACCAGCATCCTGGACTCGCGCGCTGCTGCGACGGAGTGACTGGCGTTCCAGCGAGCATCCGGACAAGGGCCGGGCGTTCCGGACCATGCCCGGGTTCGATCGTCCGCCGCTGGGTGCAACCGCTGATTCCGTTCGGTCCGCCATAACGACCGACCCGATGCGTACTCCGCAGCCAGTCCCATGGGCCGAGGAGGGGCACAGTGCTCCCCGACGTCCCATCGCGAGCCTGCCCGTTTGACCCCCTTGGCCGGCTCGTGAGACACTTGTCCGTCCACGTCTCTCCCTTCTCTACTTCCGGCGCTCGTTTCCTGCGATACCGGACCCCTCGCCTCCATGATTCGCACCACGCTCCTCGGTCTCGCCGCGGCGGGCACCTGCCTCGCCAGTCCTCTCTTCGCTCAAGACTTCGCGTTCACGATCGACACCGTGGCCAGCGCGTCCAACCTGGATGCCAACGCCACGATCGCGCTCCCCGGAACGCTCATCGGGGACTTCGATGCGCTCACCAATCCGGGCGGGACTTCGACTTTGCCCGGCCTGTTCGGCGGTGCCGGCAACAACGAGATCGCGGCGGACTTCGGTCTGGGCATCGTCACGAGCTTCGCCGGATCGGCCTCGGGGACGTTCGGCATGACCGTCGATGCGGGCGCAGGAACTGTTTCCGTGCAGGACCTGGACCTGGACCTGTTGGGAGGCGACTCGGTCTCGGCCCAACTCGTGTTGAGCGCCGAGTTCGAGACCTTCCGCACCGTGCAGCCGACGTCCCTCTACATCGGTGGATTCCCGCTCGACATTCCGCTCGGCGGCCAGGAGCTGACCGACATCCAACTGGTCCAGTCGGGGTCTGCGGGCCTCGGCGTGTTGACGCCCACCCGTCGGCCGGGCGTCTACACCTTCCTCGTCGGGGTTCCGGCCGAGGTCTCCTTCACGATCGATGGCGCGCTGACTGGTACGACGCCCGTCGGTCCGATCCCGGTGATCGTGCCCATGGCCGGCACGCTCATGTTGAAGGGCGGCATGGCCTCCGTCAGCGTCGCGTTCGATCTCGACGAGATGCAGTCGCTGCCCGATCCGGTTCCCGGCTTCGTGATTCCGGACGTCCCGCTGCCGCTGCCGACGATCCTGCCGCCCGGCGGCACCGCGAACCTGCTGTTCACGGCGGCGATCGGCTCGCTCGACATCGACCTGTTGGTCGACGCGACCCTCGTTGCGAACGGCGAGGCGGCCTGCGGCTTCGAGTCCTACTGCCCCGCAGCGACGAACACTTCCGGCATGGCCGCGGTGTTGGCTCCCGTCGGACTGCCGGAACTGGCGGCCCAGACGATGAGTTTCGAGGCGACGAACCTGCCGACGAACCAGTTCGGATACTTGATCGCCAGCCCGACCCAGGACTTCGTGCCCTTCTTCATGGGAGGCGGCGGTCACCTGTGCCTCGGTGCGCCGATCGCACACTTCCGAAGCCAGATCCAGTTCTCCGGCCTGACGTCCTCGATGACGCTGCCGATCGACTTCGAGGACCTGCCGCGTGGCGTGAACTTCGTGCCGGGCACGACCTGGAACTTCCAGGCTTGGTTCCGCGACGTCGGCGATGCCCCCGCGCACAACACCACGAACGGTGTGCAGCTGACGTGGTGCCCCTGAGTCGCTCGCGGATCAGCTGAACCGAACCGGTTCGCCCGACGGCGTCCCGACCGGCTCGCCGTTCTGCCATGTGAGCGTGCCACGCACGATCGTGGCGACCGGCCCACCTGCCCGTTCGACCCCTTCGAAGGGGTTGCGCGGGCAGCGGCTCTTCAGGTGTGCGGCGGTGATGGGCCCACGGACTTCGGGGTCGACGACGGTCAGGCTGCCCACGCTGCCGACGGTCAGGTCGCCGCGTCCTTCGAGCCCGTAGACCCGCGTCGGACCCGCGACGCACAGGCGCACGATGTCCTGGAGCGTGAGCCAGCCCTCGTTCACCGCGGTCAGCAGCAACGTGAGCGTCGTCTGCACGCCCGCGATGCCGGAGGGGGACTGGGGGAAGGGCAACGCCTTGCCTTCGGCCGTGTGGGGGGCGTGGTCGGAGCCGATGCAGGTCACCGGGCCTTCGACCAGCGCCTGGCGCAGAGCATCCTGATGGCGCTTGTCTCGCACGGGCGGGTTCATCTGGGCCCAGGCGCCATGCACGTCGTAGCACTCGGGCGCGGCCAGGAAGAGGTGGTTCGGCGTCGCCTCGCACGTGACCAGGTCCCCGAGGTCACGCTCGCGGAAGATGTCGAGTTCCTCGGCCGTCGAGATGTGCAGGACGTGCACCTTGCGACCTGTCTTCTCGGCCAGGTCCAGCAAGCGATTCGTCGAGCGCACCGCCGTCTCGACGTCGCGCACGTGATGATGCTCGCGGACGTGCGTGCCGGGTTGGATCGCGGCGTAGCGCTCCTTCAAGCGCATGTCGTCCTCGGAGTGCACGGTGACGCGACGCGTCCCGCTGCGTAGAACGCGTTCGAGGGTCGCGTCGTCCGGCACCAGCAGGTTGCCGGTGGATGAGCCCATGAAGACCTTGACCCCGGCGCAGCCCGGCAGGCCTTCCCATTCCCCGAGTTGGTCGGCGTTCTCGGCGGACGCGCCCAGGAAGAACCCGTGGTCCGCGCGACATCGACCCGCGGCGCGCGTCAGCTTGTCCGTGAGCGCCGCCGGGTCGGTGGTGGAGGGGTTGGTGTTCGGCATCTCGAGGAAGGCCGTGACCCCGCCTGCGACCGCGGCGGTCGAACCGGATTCGAGGTCTTCCTTGTCCTCACCGCCGGGCTCGCGGAAGTGGACCTGGGGATCGACGATGCCCGGGAGCACCCAGTGGCCCGTCGCGTCGAGGGACGCCGTCCCTTCCGGAACGTTCAGGTCCAGGCCGATGGCTGCGATGCGCCCACCGGTGACGAGCACGTCGGCG
>JAJDEX010000442.1 GCA_029259575.1 Planctomycetota bacterium
AGCCTCCTCGTCTTCCTCTTCTTCTTCCTCGTCCTCTTCTTCCTCTTCTTCCTCGTCCTCTTCTTCCTCGTCCTCTTCTTCCTCGTACTCGGCGGACTCCTCGTCCTCTTCCTCGTACTCCGCGGCTTCTTCGTCCTCCTCGTCGGACTCCTCAGCCTCTTCTTCGACCTCAGGATCGAGGACCTCATCCTCCTCGAAGAGCGATTCCTGCTCCCAACTCGGCACCGGAGGACCGCCCTTCACCTCTGCGGGCTCGAGCACCTGCACGCCGAGTTCCTCCACCATCCGCAGGTCTTCCAGCGGATCCGCCATCACCAACGGCGTCACGCCATCCGGCAAGGATGCGATGAAGTCCTCCTCCGGCGTGGTCGTCGCGGCGGGCTCCTCGACGAACTCCTCCTCGAACGCTTCCGCATCGGCGGAGGAGCTCAGGATGCGCGCGACGGCTACGGCCTCGGACTCGTCTCCGTAGGCGGGGTCGGGTTCGCTTCCGAACTCGGCCAAGGGTCCACCGGCCGGCTCATGGTGTTCCAGCCCTGCGTAGTCCATGTCCGCGAGCTCGACGTCCGCGATGCCAGCCAGATCCGCGTCAACGGATTCATCGGAGGATTCCGCGGCAGCGGGCCGGTTCCAACGATGGGCTGTACCCGGATCGTCAGGTTCGGTGTTCGGTTCGGCATCGGTCTGGGTCTCTTCGGTGACTTCCAGAACGGCCGTCCCCTCGGGGACCTCACCGTAGTTCCGGGGGTCTTCCGGATACGGTGAAGGCGGGATCGGTTCGGTCTGGACAGCGCCGTCGCGGGACGCGCGCCACAGCTCTTCCATGTAGTCGAGCGTGGACGCGTCGGGTACGAGCGCGTTGGATTCGGCGTGGGAGACGCCGTCCGTGTTCTTCTCCGACAGAGCGTCCGAGATCGTGGCTTTCTGGACCGGATTCTTGGTGGAAAGTGAGATCTTGCCCGTGAACCAGCTCGTCCAGGCCGCCAGGACGATCAGGAGCACGCCCGCCAAGCCTCCGACCACAGGGTGCAGGATCCCTCCGATCTTGCCGCCGGTCGCGTGACCGACCGATCCACCCCAGGCCGGATCGAAAGCCCCGAGCAGCACGACGGCACCGCCTGCGAGGCCCAACGCACCGAGCAAGTGCTTGCCCGGGTCCGCCAGGGTCTCGCCGAGGAACAGCATCACGCCGACCACGGTGAACGCGGCGGCGATGAGCATGGCGGGGCCGTAACCCACCGCCAGCACGATGTTCGCCGTCACGGACTGCATCGCCGAGAGCCCCTCGGCGTGCAGGTCCTGGTTCTTGACGAGTGCCATGGCGATCATCACGAGCGGGATCAACCCGATCGCGGTGAGGGCCAGGCCCAGGTACTCGGTCTTGCGGTTCGAAGTAGGGGTCGATTCCGTCGTCATCCGTGGCCTCAGGATTCGCTGGCTTCCAGGTTCTCTTGGTTCTCGTGCCAGTCCTCGAGCGTGAGCATGATCTCACGCGATTTCGACCCCTGGTGGGGCCCGAGGATACCGGCGTCCGTCATCTGATCGATCAAGCGGCTCGCGCGCGTGTAGCCGATGCCGAGCGCGCGCTGCAGCAGACTGGCCGAACCGCGCCTCGACTTGAGGACGACCTCGACCGCGTCGTTGAACATCTCGTCTACCTTGTGTCCGCCTTCCTTCAACGCACCGGGGGGCGCGCTGCCGGTCGCACACTGGACGAGCTCTTGGTTGAAGGTCTGGGGCGCATCGTTCGTGACGAAGTCGACGAGCGATTGCAGTTCGGAGTCCTCGACGAGCGCGCCCTGCACCCGCTTGAGCTGGCTGGATTGCGGCGGCGTCATGAGCATGTCGCCCTGGCCGAGCAACTTCTCGGCGCCACCCGCATCCAGGATCACGCGGCTGTCGACCTTGGACGCGACCTGGAACGCGATGCGCGTCGGCAGGTTGCCCTTGATGACACCGGTGATGACGTCGGTCGACGGGCGTTGCGTCGCGACGATCACGTGGATGCCGACGGCGCGCGACTTCTGCGCGAGGCGCGTGATCGCCTGCTCGGCCTCCTTCTTCGACTGCATCATCAGGTCCGCCATCTCGTCGATGATCAGGACGATGTACGGCACGTGGCGCGGCGTGCGCTCCTCGTTGAAGTTCTCGCCGAGCTTCTTGCGCAGCTTCTCCTCACCGAGCGCGTTGTACTGCTTGATGTTCTTGATGCCGGCGTCCTTGAACAGCTCGTAGCGCGCCTCCATCTTCTCGCACGCCCAGAGCAGCACGTTCGTCGCCTGCTTCATGTCCGTCACGACCGGTAGCTCGAGGTGCGGGACGTTCTGGAACATCTGCAGCTCGACCATCTTCGGGTCGATCAGGATCATGCGCACGTCGTGCGGCGATCGCGTCAGCAGGAAGCTGGCGATGATCGTATTGATGCAGACCGACTTGCCGGAGCCCGTCGTACCGGCGATGAGCAGGTGCGGTGCGCGCGCCAGGTCCTCGATCATCGGAATGCCTTCGGCATCCATGCCCAGGAACAGGGGCAGCGCCATGAAGTCCTTGTCGTAGGCCTTCTGGTTGACGAGTTCCGAGATGCGCACGATGCGGCGGTTCTTGTTCGGGACCTCGATGCCGATCGTCGACTTGCCCGGAATGGGCGCGATGATCCGCACGCTCTTCGCGCGCAGGGTCGCGGCGATCTCGCTGGAGAGCTGCGTCACGCGGTTCAAGCGAATGCCTTGGGCAACCTCCAGTTCGAACATCGTGACCGCGGGACCGACCTGGGCCCCGACGACCTCGGCTTCGATCTTGAAGCTCTTGAGCGCGTTCTCGAGCGAACGGGCGCTCTTCTCGAGCGCGGCCTGATCCATGCCTCCCCCACCGGTGGGGCGCTGCAACAGATCGAGTGACGGAAGCGTCCAGGGTCCGGGCGGAGGGGTCGGCGGTTCGTAGACGGGTTCGGTGAACGTGGTCTGACGAATCGCTGCGGCGGCGGCCTTGGCGATCTTGGAGCCCTTCTTGCTGGGCTTCATCTCGACCTCGTCCTCGTCCTCCTCCTCCCACTCCTCGTCTTCGTCGTCCTCGTACTCCTCCTCCTCTTCCTCTTCCTCCTCGTCTTCGTCCTCGTATTCGTACTCCTCGTCCTCTTCCTCTTCGTCGTCCTCGTACTCGTCCTCGTCGTCCTCTTCGTATTCGTCCTCGTCGTATTCCTCGTCCTCGTCGTCCACCTCGACCGCCGCGGGCTTCGCTTTGGTCTTCGCCTTCGGCTTGGCCTTGGCGGGCGGTGCTTCGAGATCAGCGCCACGGATGAAGTCCCAGAGACCCAGCGCGAGTTCCTTGGCCCAGCTGCCGAGGGCGGGCAGGAGCTTCTGGCCGAGCTGTTCCTTGCGGTCGGCCGCCCAGCCCATGAACGCCGTGATCGCGGGATAGAACGCCATCTCGGTGGCGAGCATGAACGAGACCAGCGCGGTGGTCAGGAGCAGGATCCACAGTCCGAACTGACCGAAGCGCTCGACGAGCACGGGGTTCAATTCGTACGCGCCCCAACCGCCCGGGCCGTACTTCATGGACGGGCTGATGCCTTCGAGGCCGGCACGAGCCTCGGCGCTGGTCGTCGAAACGAGCGCGAGGTCCATCAGGAATGCGAAGCACGCCACGAACACGAGCCCGCCCAGCACGCGGATCACGGGCAGCGACACCGATTTGCGCGCGACGAGCACCGCGCCCCAGGCCGCCATCAAGAGCGCGACGAGATAGGCCGACCAACCGACGGCGATGAACAGCGCGTGGGCGAACGAGGCGCCGACCACGCCGCCCTTGCTGTTGCTCGTGGTGATGTCGAACGTCGCCATGGAGACGACGAGCCAAATGGCGATCCCGATCATCGCGAGCCCGGAGAGCTCGCGGACCCTGGCACTCGTCCCATCGTCCAACGGCTCCCCGAACAGGAAGCTGGCAAACAATGTGCGGAAGCGACCTCGCTCGCCCGCCTTGGGCTTGCGCTTCGCTTTGCTGCTCTTCTTACGGGCCAAGACCGGTACTCCCCTCGACGTCCCCGGGTGGGCGTGTTTCTGCGTGGTTCTACGAATCCGGATCCGCCACGGCACGCTGCCGGGACGGTTCCGGGCTGCATGGTCCCCTACGGGGGGCGGCGGTTCAATGACGGTCGGTCGTGCGTTTCCTGCCGCACCGGAGTGTTGTCCTTGGGAACCGGACGGGGAGACGCGACCCCCGTTCGGACGAATCACGAGGTGCAAGGCTCGTCGAGCGGGTCCGCTGCCCTGAATTTCTCCAGAATCGACCCCAAGATGAACGATAAAAGACTAGTCTTTTCTTACACATGAGCCGCCAGAACTCGTCGCCCTCCATCGCCTCCCAAGCCCGTCGGATCATCCAGAATTGGGGTCCTGGGCGGGTTTTCGTACCCCGAGACCTCCTCCAGAAGCTCAGGACGGGAGAGCGCGGAGCCGTGGACGTGGCCCTCCATCGACTGGTTGCCGAGGGCGCCATCCGTCGACTGAGGCATGGGCTCTTCGATTCGCCCAAGGTGCACCAACGCTTGGGGCCGTTGACGCCGTCCATCGACGACCTCGCCCAAGCCATCGCCCGAAGTTCGGGTCAGCGAGCGCTCGCGTCGGATGCCACGGCGGCCAACCAGTTGGGCGTATCGAACCAGGTCCCGGCGCGCCCGGTGTTCTTGACCGATGGCCCGACGCGCGACCTTCGCGTGGGTCCCCAGGTCGTGCGCTTTCGACACGTGGCTCCATCACGCATGGCGGGGAACAACAGCAGGGCCGGCTTGGTCGTGCGCGCCTTGAGGTTCCTGGGCAAGGACGGAATCCACATCCGGCATGTGAACCACCTGCATGGACAACTGGATCCGGCCGATCGAAGAGCACTTCAGAGGATTCGCCACGATGCTCCTGCATGGATGGACGCGTACTTGGGCCAACTGGTGGACGACCGAAGTCCGATGACGAACCAGGTGGCGTGACCCATGCGTTCGCTTCCGAGTCTCGATGTTCAGGAACGCCGCGCGCTCTTCCTCGAAACGGGTGCGGCGATGGGCGTGACGCCTGTGATCATCGAAAAAGACTTCTGGGTCTGCTGGACCCTCGAGCGGTTGTTCTCGATCGAGTCCTTGCCTCGTTTGCTGTTCAAGGGAGGCACGTCCCTCTCGAAGGGATTCGAGATGATCGAGCGATTCTCCGAGGACATCGATCTGGGAATGAACCGAACGGACATCGGGATCCGAGCGAACGAAGTCCCCGCGCGAAACATGGGAACGAAGGAGCGGGAACGTGCCCGCATGCAGCTACGGGACGCGGCGAACACGTACGTCCAGCAGCGACTGCTCCCGGCGCTCCTGTCCGACTTCCGGTCGGAACTCGGCGAGACGTTCGAACTGATCGCATCCAGTGCCGGCAGCGAGAGTGTGCTCGACTTCCACTATCCGAGATCGCTGGACCTCGCAGGCTATCCAGCGGGGGCGTACCTGGCACCGTCGGTCAAGCTGGAACTCGGCGCTCGCTCCGACCCCACGTGCGGGCAATCGGTCGAGATCACTCCCTATGCCGCGAAGCACTTCCCAGGCCAATTCAAATCACCGAACTGCACGGTCTTCGCCCAGACTCCGGCTCGCACGTTGGTCGAGAAGGCTCTGATCGTGCACGGATGGAACACGAAGGGACGAGCCTCGCGCAAGTCGTCGCGCCACGCCTACGACCTGGCACGCATGTACGAGTGTGGTGTTCTGAACGACATTACACGGGAGTTGTTCGAGTCCGTGGCCGAGCACAAGTACCTGTTCGCCGATGACAAGGCTGCACGAGACGCGGCCACCGACGGCATTCAGGTGGCTCTGTCCGAACCGGTTCGGTCGCACATCGAGAACGACTACCGATCGATGCAGGAAATGTTCTTCTCGGACTCGGCGTCCTTGGAGTCCGTGTTCGGTGCTTTGAAGTCCATCGAGAACGCCATCAACGACTTGAAGCACTGACCCGATCGGGACCGGAAGGTGACGATTCCCGTTCAGGGAGCGTCGATTCGGACCGATTCCTGCATGCCGAGCCGTCCCCACGGCGTCTTGAGCGCCGGTGGCCAGAGGTCCACGCCGAGGGTGGCTCCCAGAAGGTGAAGCTCGACGCCCTCGCGGATCCCGACCGCGGCGCCGACCGTCAGCACGTCCAGGAACACACCGCTCCGTCCAGGGGTGATTCCGACGGCGATCGGTGCGCGCCAGTCCTTGCCCACCATGCGCGGATCCAGGTCCAGGGGAACGCGAGCTTCGGCGAGCACCCAACGGATGTAGCCGTTGCTGTTGGGACCGGGCCAGATCCGATAGTCGTCGCGTGCGGCGTAGTCCTCGGGACGACGCAACACCTCGATCAGCCTTCGCGCCGTCTCGCCCGACCACTGACCGAGCACGCGATCGCCCGCCCCCAGGTCCATGCCCGTCATCGACTCCCAGCAGCGGATCGAGCCGATCTGGCGGTGGACGAACTCGACCTCGCGCTCCTCTCGGCCGTCCGAGTACGTGGCGGTCGCGCTCTTGCGGTTCTCGTAGTACCCATAGAGGTCCCCCGCCCACACCTCCCACTGCTCCCAACGCTCGAGTTCGTGGTCGAACACCAGGAAGAAGGGGTGCAAGGCGATGTTCGGTGCATAGAAGGATCGCCGAACGTAGAGCTGAACCAGGTCCGACTCGGGAGACCAGGCGAAGTCCACGCGCCCGTGCAGGATCCGCCCCTTGAACTCGACGAGTTCGCCCGTCATCGAGATCGTTCGCGGCGGAATCAAGATCGGATACTCGATCGCCCCAGGACCTAGCCCGCGGCAACCGAGGGCGGCGAGGGTCAAGCCGATCAGTCCACCGAACCGGGCCTTGGCCTGGACGAGTTTGCGCATGTCTAGAGCCTAGTCCTTGAAGCGCCGTTGGCCAGTCACGGCTGCGCGGGGACCACAGGTTGGACGTCCTCGCTCAGCGAACCTCGCAAGCCCCACCTGCGCGACCCTGGATGGCGATTGCGAAAGCTCCCTCGTTCGCCACCGAAAGACGCGCCACGCCAAGAACTCGCCCATCGTCGCAGCAGCGGAATGCGCGCCCCCACACTGCGATGGCCCCTGGCCTGGGTAATCCCGTTTGGTCTTCGATATACGCAGTTGGTTCAAGCTGCGTAGAGTCCCCATTGCATCGTCAGTCGCCCCCCATCTTCGAAGCTGCCCAGTTCCGCCGCACCAGCCGCCAGCCTCCATCACGTGGCATCTCCAGCATGAGCGGACTCCTGGTCGCCCGAGGAACTGTACTGATCGTCACGCCGGCGATCATGAAGGGTGACCTGCTTCGATTCGTGCTCCGTAGCGGCGCACACTCCCACTCGGGAATCAAGAACGAACGTCACCCGGCAGACACGAACCTGATTCATTCGAAGTGGAAACTGCCGGATCCATCCGGGTAGGGGCTCAACAGGATCCGTGAAGTCGAGTGTGTGGAACTGCAACACCGAGTTCTCGAGTAACACGACTCATGGCGAACACCGAGCCACATGACCAACTGATGGTCATGTCGATGATCGACCTTGGTTCGGAGGCAGCGAGTTCCCAGGGCCAGCAACCGCAACCTCGTTGGAGATTCATGACGGCGGTCCACTGAAGAGCTCTGTCGTCAACGGAGTTCATCAAGGCCTCATGGCCGTTGGCCGAACGAACATCGAATCCGGCCAGCGGACTCGAGTCATGCGCCTTCACCTCCTTCCATCACAATCCAGACCTAGTAGACTCGACGATTCGAGCGCTGCTCGGAGGTACACCCCGAACAAGCGTCGCTGACTTGACCGAGGTGTGGTTGCCCTTGAGGGCAGGCGACATCGACAACCCTTTCGTGCTTTGCCTCGAACGACTTGGCCTCCTCTTGGGCCGCGGGGGCCATTGTCCCACTTCTCCTCCCAAGAGTGGCTCAGTCGGGAGCGGGGCTTCTCCAGGCGCACCGAAGAGTGCCCGCAGTACCCCTGGGCGGTCGCGAATGACCAACGGATCGAAAATCCGTGGACCTCTCGAGAGAGCCGTGCAAGGCTAGGTCAGGTGAGTAAGCAAACCGCCAACACTTTGAATCCGCGAGCCCTCGACCGGGATCACCCCCATCGTGAAGGCCCAAAGCTTCATGTCCCAAGGGCCATGCATCACCCCGCCGCCACCCCTAAACAACCATGATGACAATAAGCCGCCTACTTTCATTCGGTGTAGCCGCAGCGCTCATTCTCAACAACTCCTACGGGGCGCAAGGTGGTGACACTTGCGACTCGGCCCAGGTCATCGCGGGGCCCGGCACTTGGACATTCGACGGTCCGGGCACAGAGTACTTCGAGTGGACTCCGCTGATCACCGGGAGTTACCGATTCAAAGTTTCGGAGCCTGGGGGTCAGACGAAGGATATATCGTTCCGAAGTGGCTCTGGGTGCTCCGGCACGCTCCTTGCCAGCAGCGAACTGCCTAACAGTGAAGGCCAGGAATCGATCGAGGTCACCGGCATCCTGGTCGGAGATACTCTGACCATTGCGATTTCCGAGGACGGATCCAATGGAATGAATATGCCTGGAACATTAGAGGTTATCAGACAAGGAGGCCTGGATCCCATCGCCGGCTGCTCCACTCCCCTAGCCATCAGTGGAACAGGCACGTTCACCTTCCAAGACCTGTACGCCCAACACCAACCTATAGATCCACAGGTCTTGTACTGGAGTCTGGTGGACGTGAACAGCACGGACACGACACTGGATGTCCTCAATCCCTTCAATGATCACGACCCGATGATTCCGGACTGCCCTCAACAAGGACTTCAGATCATCGCCCCGGGTGACGGGATCTTCCTATGGCAAGCTCCTGAGTCAACGGGTTACAGGATCCGCGCGTTCCGTGCTTTTATGCCACAGTGCCCGAGCACGTATGCGGAGGGTGAGATACTGGCGTTCCATTACTCAGACTGTCGCTCCCTGACATGCATGGGTTATCAAAGAAACTACGACCCATTCATTGGGATCTTCGATGCCGAACTCACCTTTGGAGCAACCGCCGGAGACACCTTCCTCTTCGTGGTCGACTCGGACTGCGACTTCACGATCACCACGTCGATCGACGAGTCGCTGTGTCATGAGGTCGCTGAGTTCGAAGTGAGTTGTGTACCGCCCAACCCTCATCACGAACATGAGCGCGTGCAACTAACGGGAAGCTTCCTGGATTGCGAATCGGCGCTCCTGCACGTCGATGCCTTTGATGGACCTGGTGGTGAATTCGGGTACTTCCTCATGGGCACGGGAGCTGGCCAGAACATCCTCGCGTTCGAGGGACTGTTGTGTCTGGACAACCCCATCGGGCGGTACAACGCCAATGCAGCAACGGCGCTGGGCAACCCAGCCATGAACTCGATCGGCATGTTCGAGCACGCATCCGGGCGGTTCTTGAATACCGCAGGCACAGCCTTGTCAGGCTTTGGCTTCGACGTCCCCCTGACCCTGCCAAATCCGCCGGGGCCCGGCAGCATCATCCCCGGGGACACCTGGCACTTTCAGTTGTGGTATCGCGACAAGGATGCTCTGGGTCAGGGGTCGTCGAACTTCTCCTACGCATTAGGCGTGACATTCCCTTGACCTCTTAAGAGTATCTATTCATCGAGCAACGCGATCAGCGACTCGGCGACCTGCGCTTTGGTGCGGTCCTCGAAGTGCTGGCGTGAGCCGTCCGCGCCCAGGATCGTGACCGTCGTGCGGCCTGCGCCCAACGCGCTGGGGTCGTTCAGCACGATCCAATCGGCGCCCTTGGCTTGCAGTTTGGCCAACGCGCGCCGCTCGCCGTCCGAGGTCTCCAAGGCGAACGCGATGACGCGCCGCTCGCCCTTCGTGCGCGCGATCGTCTTGACCAGATCGGGGTTGCGCACGAGTTCGAGCGACACCGAATCCGCGCCCGACTCCTTGACCTTCCACTTGCCCGCGTGGCGCTGCGCAGGGCGGTAGTCCGCGACGGCAGCGGCCATGTAGAGCGCGTCGGCGCTGGGGAAGTGGTCCTCGAGGGCAGCCAGCATGTCGCGCGCACTGACGACGTCGACGCGTTCCACTCCTTTCGGCGTGGGCAGGTCCACCGGTCCGGCGATCAAGGTCGCACGATGGCCGGCCTTCACGGCGGCCTCGGCGATCGCGAAGCCCATGCGACCGCTGGACTCGTTCGACAGGTAACGCACCGGGTCGATCGCTTCGCGGGTCGGGCCCGCGGTGACCAGGACGTGCCGCTCGGTGCTCATCCGTGGAGCAACTCGTGCACGCGGGCCGCGATCTGGGCCGGATCCGCCAGACGGCCGGTTCCGGACTCGCCGCAGGCCATGTGGCCCGCTTCGGGATCCACGACGTGCCAGCCGTCCTCGCGCAGGAGCGCCAGATTCGCCTGGACCGCGCGCTGGGCGAGCATCGTCGGGTTCATGGCCGGCGCGAGCAGGCGCGGCGTGCTGGGGTCGGTCGCCAGGACCGCGGTGGTCAACAGATCGTCGCCCATGCCGTGCGCCAATCGACCCAACAGGCTGGCGGTACACGGCGCGATCACGACCGCGTCGGCCCAGCGCGCCAGGTCGATGTGGTCCATCGCCGAACGCGCCTGGTCCCCGAACTCGGACGTCTGCGCGTCCTGGCCCGTGACGGCTGCGAACAGTTGCGGCGAGATCAGCTTGGCCGCGTTGTGCGTCAACACGGCGCGCACGTCGTGTCCGGCTTGCGCCAGTTTGCTGGCGAGGTCGCACGCCTTGTAGACGGCGACCGAGGCGCTGACGCCGAGCAGGACGTGACTCATGACGCAGGCGACCCGTTCAAACCGACGAGCGTGCGCACCTCTTGCAGCGCACGTTCGAGGTCGTCGTTGACGACGATGTGGTCGTAGCGGTGGCTCTCGCGGGACTCGTCCTCGGCCTTCTGCAGGCGTCGCTCGAGCACTTCGGGCGTCTCGGTGCCGCGACCAGAGAGCCGCTCGCGCAGGGTCCCCGGGTCCGGCGGCGCGATGAAGATGTACAAGCCGTCGACGCCGAGCGTCAGCAATTGCAGCGCGCCCTGGACATCGATCTCGACCAGATAGATCAGGCCCTTGGCGATCGCCTCGTCCATCGGCGCACGCAGCGTGCCGTAGAGGTTGCCGTAGACGTCCGCGTATTCGAGGAACGCGCCTTCCTTGATCTTGGCGCGGAACTCCTCGCGGGAGAGGAAGTGATAATGCACGCCGTTCACCTCGCCCGGGCGCGGCTGGCGCGTCGTCGCGCTGATGCTGAAGACGACGCGGTCGTCCTCGAGCAGGCGCCGACAGATCGTGCTCTTGCCGGTCCCCGAGGGTCCCGAGATCAGCAGCATCCGTCCGGTCGCAGTCATGACGGTCACTCCACGTTCTGCACCTGCTCGCGCAGGCGCTCGATCTCGGTCTTCAGTTCGACGACCAAGTGGGTCAGCGTTGCGTCGGAAGCCTTGGATCCGATCGTGTTGGCTTCGCGCAGGAATTCCTGGGCCAGGAAGTCGAGTTGGCGGCCGACCGAGCCGCCCTTGGCGAGCATCCCGGCCAGTTGATCCAGGTGCGACGCCAGCCGGGTCAGCTCCTCGGTGACGTCCAGCTTGTCGGACAGGAGCGCCATCTCGCGCGCCAGATCCCCCGCCAACAGGGCGGTGCGACCCTCCATCAGCTCTTCGACCCGCGCGTGGATCTGGGCGTGGTGGTGGGCGACGACCTTGGGTGCGCGGCGCTCGATCTGAAGGCGCAGCTTGTCGATCGCCTTGGCGCGTCGCACGAAGTCGCGCTCCATCGCCGAGCCTTCCTTGTCGCGCATCTCGATCAGGTTGGTGAGCGCTTCCTTGAGCGCCTCCTGCACGACCTTGCCGACGAGTTCGCGGCTGGGCGTGCGCTCATCGGCGGCGATGACACCGGGCAGGGCGGCCAAGGCTTCGAGCGAGATGTCGCCCTCGACCCTGAGCTCCCGGCCGAGCTCGCGCAGCTCCTTGAGGTAGCGCTTGGCGGCCACACGATTCACGCGCACGTCGACGCTGTGATCGTCCTGCTCGACATGGATCACGACGACCACGGAGCCGCGCGCGATCTGCTTGCGAACGGCCGCGTCGACGTCGGCCTCGAGGTGACCGAAATCGTGCGGAAGGCGCGTCTTCACCTGCAAGTGCCGGTGGTTGACGCTGCGCACTTCCGCGCGCGCGGTCAGTCCCTTGCGTTCGGCGCGCCCAGCGCCGAATCCCGTCATCGAGCGGATCAAGTCCTGATGCCTAGATGGCCAGCGGAGGATCGAGGTCGAGGCGTTTGCGGAGCCTCGAACTCGTCACTCCGAGGGAGCCTGGATGAGCGGTTGGTCGAGGACCGGGCCCTCTTCGGCGGTGCGGTTGAGATAGTGGATCAACAGCGCGCTACCGAGGAAGAACACGGCGACCGCGCCGGTGAACTTGTGGATGCCGGAGGCCTTGACGCCGAAGGTCTGCTGACCCGCGGTGCCCAGCGCGTCACCGAAACCGCCGCCCTTGCCTTCCTGCAACAGGACGACGACGACCAGGACGATCGCGGACAGGACGAACAGAATGTAGAGGAGGGTGATGAGGAGTTGCATGATCGGGTGCTCCCAGGGAGATGAAGGTGATTGGGAGCGGACGCGCCGGAGCGCGCCATGTTGGATTACCTGGCGCCGTCGATGATGGGCAGGAAGAGTTCGGCTTGGAGCGAAGCGCCACCGACGAGGGCGCCGTCGATGTCGGGGACCGCCAAGAGGTCCGCCGCATTGTCGGGCTTCACGCTGCCACCATAAAGGATTCGGGTGGCCTGCGCGGTGGCTTCGGAGTGGAGACCGGCCAGAACTCCGCGCACGTAGGCGTGGGTCTCACCGGCCATCTCGGGGGTGGCCGTGAGGCCGGTACCGATGGCCCAGACGGGCTCATAGGCGATCGTGACGCGGGTCATGTCCGCGGTGGACACGCCCTCGAGGCCGGTGGCCAATTGGCGGGAGCACACGGGCTCGGTCTGCTTGCCTTCGCGCTCGTCCTGGGTCTCGCCGATGCAGAGCACGACGTCCAGGCCGGCTGCCAGGGCCGCGCGGGTCTTGGCGCCACACAGGGCGTCGGACTCGCCGAAGACGTGGCGCCGTTCGGAGTGCCCGACCAGGGTCGACGTCACACCGAGGTCGCGCAGCATCGAGGCCGAGATCTCGCCGGTGAACGCGCCGGACTTCTGCTCGCTCAGGTTCTGGGCGCCGACGATGACGGAGGAGCCCTCACAAGCGCGCTGCATGGCGGACAGGTACACCGCCGGCGGGAAGATCCCGACGTCGACGTTCGTCTTGCCGAACGTGTGCTCGCGGATCGCTTGAACGAGGTCCAGGCCCGAAGCCAGATCCATGTTCATCTTCCAGTTGCCAGCGACGTAGGGCGTTCTCGAGGGGGCAGGACTCAAGCGAACTCCATGCCGATGCGGTCGGCGTTGTCTTCGGAGGAGGAGGGGCAGACCGCGACGCGCTTGCCGAGCAATTCGGCCAGGGCGCGCGAACGTTCGACGAGCGCACCGAAGCGCGCCATGGACAGGGCTTGGCCGGCGTCCGAGCGCGCTTCTTCCGGCGCATCGTGGACCTCGACCATCAGGCCGTCGGCGCCAGCGGCCAGAGCGGCGCGCGCCAGGTTCGGCACCAGGTCGGCGCGTCCCGCCGCGTGGCTGGGGTCGCCGATGACGGGCAGGTGCGTGGCCGTCTCGAGGTGCGCGATCGCGCCGACGTCCAGCATGTCGCGCGTCACGGAGTCGAATCCGCGCACACCGCGCTCGCACAGGACCACGTTCGGATTGCCACCTTCGAGCAGGTACTCGGCCGCTCCGAGGAACTCCGAGACGGTGGCACCGAAGCCACGCTTGAGCATCACCGGACGTCCGCACTTCGCGAGTTCGCGCAGCAGCGGGTAGTTCGCCATGTTGCGCGCACCGACCTGGACCATGTCCGCGACGGCGGCGACCTTGTCGACGTCGCGCGTATCCATGACCTCGGTCACGATGCCGATGCCGACGTCGGCCTTCACGCGGGCGAGGATCTCGAGCCCGACCTCGCCGAGACCTTGGAAGGCGTAGGGCGAGGTGCGCGGCTTGTACGCGCCGCCGCGCAGCAGCGTCGCGCCACGTTCTTTCACGTCGCGCGCGATGGCGGTCATGCGCGCTTCGTCCTCGACGGCACAGGGACCCGCGGCGATCGAGACCCAACCTCCACCGAAGCGTGCGTGGCCGGCCGTCACCACCGTCTCGGCTCGATCGGGGTCGGCGTCGACCTGCCAACGCACGTCGCCGCGATCGATGACGTTGCGCACGAGGGGGTGACCCTCCAGGCGCACGAGAATGCGGGGATCCGCCGGACCATCGACCTGGACGAGGTCGCGGCGACCTTCGAGGAACGAGGTCGTGAGTCCCAAGTCCTTGCACAGGGCGAGGATGGACTCGAGCTGGGGGTCCTGTAGACCGGCCTGGAGACGCAGCAGCATGGGGACTTGTTCGGGCGCCGCGAGCCTGGGAGCGAGCCGGACGGGGCAATCGCGGAGACCTTGGCGGCGAGAAACGAACGGAGGAGTATAGGGGGGGTCCCAGAACCCGTCCACGACGGGACCCGCCCTCCATGGACCCTGATCCCATGTCCGACCAGTCCTCACTTGCCGCCCTGCTCGAACTCCTGCCCCTCGACGACCTCCCACGCACAGGATGGGTCCTGGCGGGGGTACCACGTCCCGAATCGATCGCCGGACACAGCCTGGGGGTGGCCCAGGTCGCCCTGGCCCTGGCTCCCGGCTGCGATCCGCCCCTCGCGCTGGACCGGGTCCTGGCCATGGCCGTGATCCACGACGCGCCCGAAGCCCGGACCGGGGACCTGCCGAGGCCCGTGGGACGGCACCTGCCGAAGGGTGCCAAGCGGGCCATGGAGACGTCGATCGCGGACGAACTGCTGGGCTCCTTGTCCCCCACGGCGCTCGAGGCCTGGCGCGAACATCGGGACGACGAAACGCGCGAGGCGCGCTTCGTGCATGTGTGCGACAAGCTCCAGCTCGGCGTGCGTCTGGTGGGCTACGTGCGCTCGGGCCAGCGCGGGCTCGAGGCCTTCGCCGCCGGCCTCCGCGAACTCGATTGCGGTGAGTTCCAGGCGTGCGAACGACTGCGTCAGGAACTGCTCGCCGAACTCTGAATCGGCGTCACTGAGGCCAGTCGAACCACGTCGGTCCGAACGTCAACGAACCGCCGGTGTGTCCGGTGATGCCGACCAACGCCGCGAGCACGAACAGAATGGGCAACAGCCACTTCGGTCGCCGCAACTGGATCCACAGTGCGCCCATCGACAGCACCGCGACCGAGACGCCGAGCCAGCGGTGCAGGTCGAGGTCGTCCCCGCGATGACTCGAGTTCGCGGCGAGCAACCAACCGAGCGCTGCCGCGGGTGGTGCGGACACGGCCCCCATCCAGAGGCAGAACGTCGTCGCCGTTTGCAGGCCTTCGTGAGAGGAGAATCGCGCTAGCAATGCGGCGAGCGCAGCGGCCATCAACAGTGCGATCGGAAAGTGGACGATGGCGGGATGGAAGTGGCTGAGCCAGCGAAACCCGCGCGCCTGGAGCCAGGACTGCGACGACTCCACATCTTCGGAATCGGCGGATTGGGTCTCGATGTCGGATGTTTCAGCGGATCCCTGCGATTCCGGAGCGAGCGCCGGGGCACCCTCGCGGATCCACGTCGCCAGCGTTGCCTTGTCCTCGGTCGAGAGCGGCCCCCCCGCATCCGCAGGCGGCATGTCGTCGTAGTCGACCACGAGGTACAGGTTCGAACCCTCGGGTTCGCCCGGCGTGACCTGATCGGCATTCGCAGCCGTCGCGGCGAGGTCGGAGGCGCCCGACCAGGCTCGCGACGCGCGCGGGTCGGTGGCACCGGTTCCATGGCACGACACGCAACTCCGCTCGAACAGCGCAGCGACGGCACGGGCAGAATCGTCACCTTGCGCCGGCGCCCCGAACGCCATGGGAGCGCTCAGGACGACCGCGATGCTCCAACCAATCCAAGTTCGAATCATGTCGTAGGTCCAGTCTCTTCGAAGGGTCCGGATCAGTCGTTGAAGTAGACGTAATCATCCACGTTGTCGTGGCACTTAATGCAGAACCCGACCTGGCCGGAGTCGCTCGCCTTGCCGTCCTTGGAGTACCGCACGTAGTACCAGTCCCCCTTCTCGGGGTGATAACCCTCGATGCGATGCATGACCGTGATGGCGTTCAGGTCGGTGCCAGCCTCGTCGTCGTAGCCCTCTTTCACGATGATGGTGCCGTGGGGCAGGTTCGCGGGGTCGGCCGCACCGACGTCGTTCACCCAGACCTTGACGTAGTCGCCGTGGACGGAATCGCCGTCGACGATGCCCTCGAAGTCCTCGAACTGAGCCCAGTCCTTGTAGCCCTGCATGGATTGCCAGAGGTCCACGGAATGCTCCTGGTCCTCGGGTGTCCCGAGCGAGGCGCAGGCGCTGATGGCGAGGACGGACAGGGCGTAGGTGCCGAGAAGGCGAAGTGTGGATCGTTGCATGGGGGTTCCTCCGGGAGAATGTCCGCCGTCGTACGCAATCTGGCACGCCTCGTGACAGATCTCAGGTCGAAGCCTCCGAAGTGTCAGGCTCGGGCGGCGTGAGCCCACGGCTCAGTGCCTCTAGGTCCAGCCTCACCGTCTCGAGCGAGGTGCCCGAAACCCCGCGTGCGATCTGCGGAGAGATGCGATCTGTGGTCGTTCCGACCTCCTGAAGCAGTTCGACCATGCTCTCCACCGCAGATGCCGAGAAGATCTCGCGGACCTCGTGCCCGATGAGGAACGCGCCGACTTGCGCGATCGTCACCTGCCCGGAGGACAGGACGCCCGTCGCCTGCTCGGAGAGGCGCGTCTGCATGTCCTGGTCCTCGCCATCGTAGGCTCGCTCGTTCGCTTCCAAGAGGATCGCATAGACGTCATCCATGTCCGTCGTCCTGCGCTCTCGACGGTCGATGAAAGCGAGCAGCTTCAAGCCGAGGATCGCCGGGATCGTGGCAGCGTGCAGGTCGAACCCAGCGAGTTTCTGGATATTGTGATTCCGTTCGACGACCTCGAGTCCGGTGGTGTTCATGACGAAGCCGTCGCCCCAATCGATCTCACCTTCGGGCTGTTCCAGATCGCCGAATGGAACGATGTCGATGACTCCTCGACCGTTCACGTGCTTGAATCTGTGGCGTTGGCCGCCTTGGACGAAACCTCCTTCGGACGAAGTGAGATGGTCCCCCAACAGGTCGAATTGCTCCCACGAGTCGACGCGGACGGCGAAGTCCCAATCGAGCGTATTGCGAGACAAGCGGGTCCGCCAGACCTGGTCTCCGCCCAACTGAATCGCACCCGCACCGATCAAGTACAGCGTTACGCCGCATGCTCACGATGCCGTTTCGAGTGCGAGGAACAGCTCCAGGTCGTCCTCGGTGAGTGCATCGTCAATCATGGGGCTGCTCCAAGAGTCTCTCGTACATCTGTTGGGCGACCTCTGCGACACGGTGATTGGGGACCATCTGGCATTCCGCCCAGATCAGCAGTGGATGAGCGAGTGCTCGACGATCTCGGTCACCTTGCTGGAGCTCATCCCCTTGGCCGAATCGGTCCAGCAGCGTGATGGTGCCGCCCGGATCGGGGACCAGGCCGAGGTCCTTGGCCAGCAGGTTTCGATTCTGCGGAGGCACATGGAGGGTGGTGTGCTCCGTCCTCAGGTATCCGGTCAAGGTTCCCGCTGCCCGTTCCCCACCGATCAAGTAGCCCTGTTGCGCTGCTTGGTCCTCGGGAACGAATCCCGTGGGACGCGTTTTCGTATCGATGTATCGGTAGGTCCTCGGTCGCAGTCCCGGTCGAACCCTGGCGGCCCACCCTTCGGCGAATCGAAGCAGCCCCTTCTCTCGATCTCGCAAGGCCCAGAGACGCTTGTCGACACGATCCAGAATCCCGAGTTGGACGAGTTCCTCGCGTCGCTTGCCGATCGCCCCGAGAGCGACGCCGGCCCTGCTAGCGAGGTCGGTTTGCAGCAGCTCTCCGGCCTTCGGATTCTTGAGGAACTCACCGAGCAGGCGGATCTGGGTCTCCGTGTGTTTCCTCGGCGTGCGCTGACGCTGCGCGACCTGTCGACCTTCGATGTAGACGAGCCATCCCGGTGCACGCAGGAAGGCGTTGCCCCCTCTGTCGAGATACGCGATGCCGTGGTCACGCAACTCGCGTCCAGCAGCGGCGGGAATGCGCTCGGCACAGACGAGCAGTTTCCGTCCGCGATCGGCGAGGCGATGGGCTTGGTGCACCAACGGCGGAACCAGCTGCGGACGAACGTTGCCTTTCGTTTCGACCGCGAAGGTTTCGCGAACTCCGTCGAGTTGGAATTCCAGCTCGAAGTCTGCGCCGAACGCGTGCCCATCTTGGTGGGTCCCTTCCAGGACCTCCGCCTCGATGGGGAGGTTGGCCTGCAGCCGTTCGAGGCAGGCGTCCAGGAGTTCGCGGTCTCGCTTGCGCAACTCCCCCTTGTCAGTGTGTTGGGGTTCGGGGCCGTCTCGTTTCATCATCATTCCAGTTTCACGCTGCGTGAAAGTACCATGTCGATGAAACTCCGCACCATCTGAAGCCCCGGGGGCCACTTTTCACTATTTGGACAATTTCACGCTCCGTGAAATGTGCCGTACCATGAAATTTCATCACCTCCGACCTAGTTGAGAAGCGTGAGGAGCCCCACGCAGAGCCTGGCTCACCACATCCGGTACCGACCGGGCTAGATGGCCGCGAGGACGTGGCACGGCGGCCGCTCCACACTGCTAGTCTGGCCGGACATGCGTCTCTTCGTGGTGCTTCCTGCGGGCCTCTTCGTGGCTACGCTCGGCTTTGCGGCCTGGACCGTGCTGGGATCGGTGCCGTACGAACCGCCGTTCGGCGACCCGCCCCTCCCCACCGTCGTCGCCGGCCCGGACCTGAACCTGGGAACCGGGCGCCTCGAGGGCATCGTGCGCGACATCGAGAACCAACCCGCCGCGGGGGCCTCGGTGTTCGTGCAGCAGAGCGGGCGGCCGATCTGGACGTTCACGGACGAGAACGGTCGCTTCGAGTTGAACGAGTTGACGGGGCCCGAGCCGATCGAGGTCTCGATCCTGGTGCGCGGGCACTTCCCGCAGACGTTCCCGGTCGCGTTCGACCGGTCCCCGCTCGACCTCCGCATGGCGCGACGCGCGCCGGATCCTCCGAACCTGGCGCCCCCGCCGTCCGCGGACCTGGCCGGGTCCGCCACGGTCGGGTTCGAATCGTCGGCCGAAGGGTACGAGGTCTGGCTCCTCCCCATTCGCCCGCCGTCGCTCGACGAACCCGCGGTGCCACGCCGCTGCCTCGTCACGGCGGATGGCACGTTCGAGATGCCGGACCTGGCTCACGGTCGCTACGAGATCCGGCTGTTGCCGCCCTGGGCGATCGACGGCACGTGGCCCAACCTGCTGACCACGTGGGGAGCGCCCGCGCACGTCTTCGACCACCCGCGGGACGGTGAACTGGACCTCACCAGTGCGGCCGGCGGCATCACGGGGGTGCTCGAGGACGAGAACGACGAACCGATCCGCGGAGCCCTGGTGCGGGTCGAACCGGTGCTCGAAGAGATCGAGGGTCTGCCGTTCCCCAGCACGCTGAGCGATGGGCAAGGACGCTGGACCCTGCGCGACCTGCCGTCCGGGCTGTACCGGGTTCACCTGACCGCAGGTCCCTTGACCGTGACGCACGAGGACGTGCGCGTCACGCCGAGCGTGCTCGTCACGCTGGGTTCCGACTGATACGGGGTTCGAGCGAACACTGGTTGCGGACTGCAGCGGGCCGGAACGGAATCGACGTCCACCTGGGCCGGACTTCGGGAGGTCCGTAAACCAGCGGACCTGATGGCGATCCCGCCACCTGGAGGGCGCTGGGCGCTATCCTGTGAGGTCCACCGAACCCGATGGGAACGCCATGGACACAGCCCCGAACCAACCCCTGTACCTCGACAACGCCGCCACGACACCGGCCGATCCGCGCGTGGCAGCGGCCTTCCGGGACCATATCGAGGTCGAATTCGGCAACCCGTCCTCTCGCCACCCGTTGGGCGTTCGCGCGGCGG
>JAJDEX010000443.1 GCA_029259575.1 Planctomycetota bacterium
GTCGACGCGCTGCGGAGCGACGACGCCTCGATCTACGGCGGCGCGGACCCGTGGGAGACGCACGAGGCGGACCCGGACAAGGCGCGCGCCTTCACCGCCGCGATGCACAGCGTCAGCGAGCGACCCGCGGCGGGCCTGGCCGAGGTCGCGCCCCTCGCATCGTCTCGCCGGCTGCTGGACGTCGGCGGTGGCTCCGGCGCCCTGTCGATCGCCTTGGCCCACGCATTCCCCGACCTGCACTGCACGATCGGCGAACTGCCGGTCGTCTGCGACCTGGCACGCGAGTACGCGGAGCGCGCGCAGCTCGCGGACAGTATCGACACGTTGCCGCTCGACATGTTCGCGGGTCTGCCCGGCGGCTACGACGCGATCCTTTTGTCGCAGATCCTGCACGACTGGTCACCCGCCACGGGACGCCAGCTGCTCGCGCACGCGTTCACGGCCCTACCCTCGGGTGGACGCGTCCTCATTCACGAGAAGCTCGTCGACGAAAGCGAGCGCGGTCCATTGGCGAACGCGCTCGTGCACCTGGACATGCTGGTCTGGACGCAAGGTCAGCAATTCACGCTGGGTGAATTGACGGAGCTGCTCACCGAAACCGGGTTCTGCGAGGTCGAGGGCGTCGCCACCGCGGGATATTGGACGTTGGTTCACGCCGTCAAACCCTGAGTCGGGGTCGACCTCAGACTCGATCCGAACGGCGCGGATCGGGGTCGGGCTCCGAGGCGGGCTCCTTGCGGACTTCGCGTGGTCCGTCACCGGGTGAAGGGCGCTTACCCTCCGGCACATCGAGCAGCGGGTCGAAACCCGCCGTGGCCAACATGGCCCGGATCGAGTCCGCGACGACCGGCTTGGTCAGGAAGGCGATCGTGCCCAAGGCGCGGCACGCCTCCTCCTCGGCGGGCTCGGCGCTGGTCGTCATCACGGCGACCGGCAGGAGCGCGAAACGCGGGTCCGAGCGAATCTCGCGGATCAACGTCAGCCCGTCCATGCGCGGGAGTCGCAGGTCGACCAGGACGAGGATCGGGTGAGCCTCGGGATGCGCAGGGTTGACCTCGCGGCGCAGGTGAGCGAGCGCCTCCTCACCGTCCCCAAGGACCGTGAGTTCGTTGAGGATACCCGCACGTCGCAGCGTTCTCTCGAACAGCGTGACGTGACCGGCATCGTCCTCGACGAGAAGGAATCGGAAGCGAGTCGTCAAAATGGTGACCCGTACGTTGGCAGGCGACTGGGCAGTCGGGTCGCAAAGATGCTTCGATTCTACGCGCCCCCCGACATCCCGCAAGCGAGGTTTGTGCGCCTTCGCTCCATAATGCGTTAGAGGCCCGGGGAAGCGTGTTTCGGAGATCCGCGCAGTGGCCCGGTCGAGTCCGGGCGATATTGGAACGCTTCTTTCTCAGGAGCGGAAGCACTGGCGATACGCAGCCCGGCATCAGCGTGCCCTCCCCCGCTGCCCACGACCGAAACTCAGCGCTCTTTCTTGAACAGGAGCAAATGGTTGTAGCCGCGCAGGAAGAAGTTGCCCTCGGCGGCCGCTTTATGGAACCGACCTTCACTGAGCTTGCGATTGCCGCGCACCACCGTGATCTGATCGACCCATCGAAACCGCTTTTCGAGCAGCATCGCCAGACGAAATCCGATCGGCACGAAGCCGCGCTTCTTCTTGTAGGTATCACTGACGTACACGCCGATGTACCGACGATCCTTGAGAACACGTTCGGCTTCCGCGAACGCCGCGTCCATGGCCTCGAAGTACGGCTCTTCGAACGAGTCCAGCTTGCCGATGCAGTCGGGATCATCGCTGTACTCGATGTGGGTCGAATACGGCGGATCCATGAACACGAAGTCGGCCTTCCCGTCCTCGAGCGGGAGCTTGCGAGCGTCCGCACTGAAGATGTCGTCGCGCACCGGTCGCAGGTCGTACCCGAGCGCTCTTCGTTCGAGTTTGCGCGCGACGTCGAGCGTCGTTCCTCCACCACAGAACGGATCGACGACCAGATCGTCCGGACGCGTATATCGCTGGATCAGGTTCCAGATGACATAAGCCGGCGTGGCCCCTTCATAGCCCGGCGTGCCCATCCGCTCGTCCCCGTACTGCTGCGACGGGTGGTACCACAGGGTCGTGGTCTGGAGCTTGGGCTCGCGAGAGTCCGGGTACGGAGCATCTCCGCGATGCGAATCGGAGCGACGACGTCGTGAGCTGGCCATGATGGGCTCGGACGGACTTCCGGAACGCCGAGGCCCAGCAGTATAGGTCGCGCGCCAACGCCCCTGCGCGAACCTTCGACTTGGTCTCGGATTGACGTACGCGGAGTCGGTAGGCTCAGGCATGCCCACCGAAGCCCTCCGCATCGAGATCGCCCATGCTGGCGTCGACGAAGTCTCCGCGATCCTCGACACGCCCGAGGACGACCCTGGCGGACCGGTGATCCTGCTGGCCCACGGCGCCGGCGCCGGCATGGAGTCCCCCTTCATGTCGACGGTCGGCCAGGGACTCGCCGCGGCCGGCTTCCCGACCCTGCGCTTCCACTACGCCTACACCGAGCGCATCTCGCGTGGAGAGAACCGTCGCCCACCGGATCGTCGGCCGGTCCTCCAGCAGGTGCACGAGGTGGCGCGCGCGACGCTGATGGCGCGCTTTCCCGAACGCAAGCCCGTCTTCGCAGGCAAGTCGATGGGCGGTCGCATGTCGAGCTATCTGGCCGCGGAAGGCGCGGACTGCGCCGCGCTCGTCTTCTTCGGCTATCCCCTGCATCCGGCGGGCAAGCCCGAGAAGCTGCGCAGCGAACATTTTCCGACGCTCGCTCAGCCCGCGCTGTTCCTGACGGGAACCCGTGACACGCTGTGCGATCTCGAACTCCTGCGTCCTGCTTTGGAGACTTATGGTGGCCGCGCCAGCCTGGAGATCGTCGAGGACGCGGATCACGACTTCGGCGTACCGAGACGAACGGGTCGGTCCCGAGCCGAGGTCATGGACGAACTGGTCGATCGCACGGCGACGTGGATTCGAGCCACGCTCGGGTGATCTCTAGCGAGCACGACAGAATCGACCTAGGGTGGAGCCCATGAAGCACATCGTCCTTGCAGCGTTGGTTCTCTCGACGTCGGCTCTGGCCCAAGGTCCGGGCCTCCCCGGTGACACTTGCAGCAACCCCTTGCCGGTCGCCGGCGAAGGCACGTTCTTGTGGGACAACACCGGCATGACGACTTCGGGATTCGACGGCAGCAACGGGGCACCGGACCCGATCTGTTGGAGTCCTCTGACCACGCAGATCGAGAACGACGCTTTCCTCGTCTGGACCGCGCCTTGCGGCGGCTCGTACTCGTTCCTGGTTTCGAGTCCGACGATCACGAACCCGAAGCGCAGTGTGCACCTGTTGGGTGGCTGCAACGCGAACTGCGTCGCCGGCATCGACGACACGTTCTTCAGCCCGTACATCTATGTCGCGAACGTGGCGACGGGTGACGAGATTCTGATTCAAGTCGGATCGACGAACCTGGGGGACACCGGCGATGGATTCTTGATCGTCGCGCGCAACTCGGGCCCTTGTCCGCCTTCGGGGGTCATCATCTCGTGCCCCCAACCGAACCCGCACTCCGGCGGACTCAACGCAACGCTGGTGAACAGCGTCACGGGCGTCGGTACGCCCAGCGGTTTGCACCTCGAAGTCACCGATGGTCCTGCCGGCGAGTTCGCCTTCTGCCTGATCTCCACCGATGACTCGAACGCCGTCGCGCTGTTCGACGGCGTGCTGTGCCTCGGCTCACCGCAAGGTCGCTACAATCCGTCGATCGCCGCCAACCAAGGCCTCCCCGCACTGAACTCCCTGGGTCAATTCAGCAACACGGGCGTGCTGCTGAACATCTCGGGGACCTCGGTGAGCGGCACGGGATTCGACGTGCCGACCGAGTTGCCGTTCGCGGGACCGATCCAGTCGATCCAGCCCGGCGAGACCTGGCACTTCCAGTACTGGCACCGGGATCAGAACCCGGTGAGCACCGCGAACTTCAGCGATGTCGCGGGCGTGACGTTCTAGAAGGACCTCGCCGAGGATCGACCCGCGAATGCATGAGCGCGCAGCTGGCACCGCCACCTGCGCGCTCGTTGCTTGCCTGCCTAGAACGTGGCGCGCAGTGCGTTCGAGAAGTTCGCGGACGGTGCGCCGCCCGCGTCCTCGTCGCGATACCAAAGCTGCACGAACATGGTCGTTCCGACCATCGTTTGACCTCCGACCGGGTTCGGGAGCGTGACCGGAACGTCGAAGCCGGAACCCGAGGTGGACGTGCCCGCGATGTTCTGGAACACGCCGCCCGCGTCGAACTGCCCGATCGAGTTGAGGCCGGGCACGTTCTGGTTCGAGGCCGTCTTGGCGTTGTAGCGACCGATGGGCGACTCGAGGCACAGGATGCCCTCGAAGACGGGGAGCGAGCCCGCAGCGCTCATCGACATGATGAACATTCCGAACTCACCAACGGGTCCGTCGTCC
>JAJDEX010000444.1 GCA_029259575.1 Planctomycetota bacterium
TGGCCGAAGGTCGCGGTCGCACAGGGGCGTTCCTCGACGAAAAGGTTGAGCGGGGTGCCGACTTCGACGCCCAGGGGAATCACGTCGCCGATCTCGAGCTCGAGCAGTTGGGAGAGCGGGACGTCGACGGTGCCGAGGCACGCACTGACCTCGACGTCGACGAAGCTCAGGTGGTCCGGCAGGCTCTCGAGGTCGGTGCGGAGCTCCAGGGCCTCCTCGCCGACTCCGGGGATCAGCAGTCGCAGGTCGCTGGACCCTCCCGGGCCATCGAACGAGAACTGGAGCAACAGGCGGCGCGCGTCCGCGTCCGGTCCGGCGTCTCGCAGCGTGGTCAACTCGTCCAGGTCTTGCGCGCACGAGCCGTGCACGGACGTCAGGCCCAGGCTGCCGCTGATCGAGGACACGACGCGGTCCAGCACTTCCTCGATGACGCGGCACTCGGAACGCGAGAGTCGACGCGCTTCGACCGCTTCCTCGAGGATCTCGCCGGTCACGATCTGGTCGACGGCGGCGGTGGCCGCTGCGCCGTCCCAGATCAACCAGGCCGGGTCGCTGCCGACCTGCAGGCAGTGCACGAGGAACGGCGCTTCGTAACCGTGGAACAGCGTGGTGGCGCTGACTTCGGTCACGGACGCGAGATGCAGCTTGTGATAGCTGCGCAACGTCGACGCGATCGTGTTGGCGAGGCCGGGCAACGAAGCCCCGATCAACTGCTCGATGCGGTTGAGTCGGACGGAGGACAGGCTGCGCGGGTGCGAGAAATCACGCGGCTCGACGGTGCGCGGACGCGACCGTTCGGGCTGCATGGCCTCTTGCAGGGCCTGGACCTCGGCTTGTTCGAGCTCGGACACGGGGTGCTTGGGTAAGGAGTGGCGGGTCGGCTACTGAGCGATGTGACTGGAGAGGAAGACCTGGCGGATGCGCCCGTGCGCGCCGATCTGGACCTCACCCACGAAGCCTGAATTCAGGTTCGAAACGTCGAGGTAGAGCACTTCGCCGGTGACGTCCATCACGGGCAGGTCCTCTTCGTTGCCGATGAACGTCGTCTGCGGTCCCTCGTCGATCTGCATGGTCTTCGCCTTCGCATCGACCTTCAGCAGGTGATCCTCGAAGCGACCCGAGAACGTCGTGTGGCGATACGAGTTGCCCGGGCGCAAGCCGGATTCGCCATCGGTGTCCAGTGGCAGCGACGTCTCCCCGATGTGCACGGGGAACAGGATCGAGTTGACCGACAGGCGGATCTCCTCGGCGAACTGGTCGCGCATCGTGCCGCCGTAGATCTCGTCGAGGTTCTGGCGGGAGGCCAGTCCGCCGAACACGTGCTGCAAGAGCGCCGTGTAGCCGGGGTCCGTCACGCGATTCTTGATGTACGCCTCGTCGTAGGCGAAGTACTCGACCTGCGGATTCGTCTTGATGAAGCGCGTGAAGTTGTTGTCCTTGACGTTCGAGATGAACTGCTCTTCGAACAACTGGTGATGGAACGGACCGGTGAACTTCGGCGCGACCTCCGGCTTGCTCGGAAGTGCCATGAACGCCAGGGCACCGCCCGCGGCAATCAGGCCGATCACGCCGCCCAGCAGCTTGATCGGACCCTTGTCCTTCTTGGGTGCGTCCTCGGATCCTTCCCCGGAACCCTCTGCGGATTCGAGTTCGGGATCGACTTCGGGCTCTTCGGTCGTTGCGTCGGCCATGACGGTTCTCAGTCTTGTTTGGGGGGCAGGATCAGGCGAGCGTCCACGGACCTGGGATGCAGGCCTTGGGCGTCGATCTCGCCGTACCAGGCGCGAACCTCGATGCGACGTGCATCGAAGTCATGTTCTTGAATCAGGTGGTCGCGGACGGCGCGTGCGCGGCGTTGCGCCAGTTGGCGATCGGGCGTGCCGGTGTCCATGGCGTGGCCCTCGAGGACGAGCAACTCGTCCTTTCCGGGTCGCAGCGACACCGCGAGCTTGTCGAGGTACTCGAGCGTCGTCGTCTTCAGCTTGTACTCGCCGGTGGGGAAGACGGCGATCGAGGGGCGTCCACGTTGGGGACGCGGCTTCAGCGCATCGAGCGTCTCGGCGCGCAACATCTCCTGCGTCGAAGCGCGCTCCATGTCGGTGCGGCGCTCGGGATCGTCCTCGGGCGGCAAGTTGAAGCGGCGGCGCGTCTCGTCGAAGATCGCCTGCTTCTCGTTGGCGTCCATGATGCCGGACAGGCCCATCGACTTGATGCTGATGACGAACGAGCCGAGGCCCTTCGCCATCATTCCGTAACTGCGCTCGTTCGACATCGACACGAGCAGGATGAAGAAGCACAGGATGAGCGTCATCATGTCGCCGAACGACACCATGTAGGCGGGCGCACCCTTCTTCTTGACCTTGATGATGACGGTCTTGGTCCTGACCGGTTCCGTGGCGCCACTCATCGAGGCTGCGCCTCCAAACGCTTGGACATCGTTTCGCTGACCGCTTGGATGACGATCTCGATGCGACGGTTCTTGGAGCGGTCGACCGCGGTGTCCTGGGTCGCTCCGGGGCGACGACGATTGCCGACACCGACCACGAGCAGACGCGAGGCGGGCACGCGACCGCTCTGGGTCAGCACGTCCGCAGCCGCTTCGGCACGGGCGAGGGCCAGGTCCTCGGGTTGGGGGTACTGGGCCGTCGGGCGGAAGGCGTCATCGGTGAAGCCCTCGACCACGACCAGGTGCGGGTAGTGCTGAAGCACGTCCGACGCTTCGACCAGCGACTTCTGCAGCGTTTCGGACACGCGCTCGCTGCCGGGGCGGAATCCCGCACCGTCGTCGAAGCGAATGCGCAGGCCGTCGCGCACACGGTTCAGGTTGACCGGTTTGTGATCGTCGTCGAGCTTCTGGCCCATCTCTTCGACGTTCTCGGCCAGTTCGTCCAGCGGCCGCGCGTGAGGCACGCGCGCGCCACGGTTCAGGTCGAGCGAGGCCATGACGTCGTCGTTGGGCGCTTCCATGTCGCGCGACGAGTCGTCGTCCATCGTGCCACTCATCCCGATGATGCTCTTCGGGTACGTGAAGGAATCGGCGTCCTCCATGCTGGCGAACGTGAACAGCAGGATGAAGAACGTCACCAAGAGCGAGACCATGTCGACGAACGTGGTGATCCACGGCGGAGCGCCGTCGATCCCCTCTTCGATCGTCTTGTACTTGATCTCGGTCTTGACCATGGCTCTACCTCATGCCTCCACGGCGGCACGGATTCCGGGCGCGAGGAAGCCTTTCAGCTTCTCCTTGATCAGTTGCGGCTTCTCGCCGGACTGGATGGCGACGATGCCTTCGATCATGAGCGCGCGCAGCAAGCTGTCCTGCTTCGCGACCATCTCGAGCTTGCCGGCGAGCGGGATGAACACCATGTTCGCCGCCATGGCGCCATACAGCGTCGTCAGGAGTGCGGTCGCCATGCCGATACCGATCGCGCTCGGGTCGGACAGGTCCTGGAGCATCTGCACCAGACCGACGAGCGTTCCGATCATTCCGAAGGCCGGAGCGAAGGCGCCCATCTGATCCATGATCTTGCGGCCGGTCTCGTGGCGTTGGTTCTCCCACTCCGCCTCGAGCTCCATGATGTCGCGTACCGTGTCCGCGCCGAAGCCGTCGATGACCAGCTGGATGCCCTTGCTGAAGAAGGCGTCGTCGACCTCCTGCAACTGGCTCTCGAGGGCCAGCAGGCCTTCCTTGCGAGCCAGGTTGGCGTAGTTGACGATCCGGTCGATCTCTTCGGTCGGCGTCGACTGCTTGCGGATCACCGCGACGAGGCCGACCTTGATGATCGGCTTCAGGTCCGAGATCGGGAACGCCAGCATGGTCACCGCGATGCTGCCCCCGAGCACGATCACCATCGAAGGGATGTGCACGAAGATCATCACCCCGCCCGGCCCCACGGCCATGGCCACGAGGATGAGGAGGAACGCCAAGCCGGCGCCGATGATGGTGTTCAGGTCCATGGGGAAGGGGGCACGTCCGCTAGGGAAGGTCCGAGGCAGTTATCGACCGGATGGGGCAGGGTCTTGATCCGGGGCAGCACAGGCGGGTCGCTGTAAGTCCTGTTCTTGAAGGGCTTTACGGCGTCCGCGTGCAAACACGGCAGGTCGATGTGGAAAGCATTACCGGATCGCCGCGCGCCAGGCCTTCTCCATGGCCTCGTAGGAGGGGGTGTCGATCTTGTGGACGGCGGCCAGCAGTTCGCGGACGCGTTCGGTCTCGAGCTGCGCCAGGACCAGCCCGGCTTCCTTGGGGGAGTAGCCATCGATCAGCATCTGGGCCTGCGTGCTCGCCTTGCCCTCCTCGAAGAGAGCGGACACGGCCTTCCACGCCGCCTTCTGCTTCTCGTCGAGCGCTTCCTCGTCGCGCTCGGCCTCGGCGCGTTGGTTGATCAGCTCGTCCTTCTCCTGGATCAGCTGGTTGCGCAGATTCTCGAGCTCGTTGAACAAGCGGTCGTACTGCTGCTTGTCGGCGATCACCTGGGCTTCGCGCTTGTCGAGATCGCGGCTGCGCTTGTTCACCTCTTCCATGCGCATCTCGAGTCGCTGCTCGAGCATCTCGAGTTCGCCGGAGCTGAACGGGTTCTCCAGCACGAAGGCGCGCAGCGGGCTGGCGGCTTCGAGGAAGACCTGATCCGAACCGCGACGGTCGCCGATCAACTGCTCGTCGATGGTCGGCACGTCCTGGCTGACGGTCGCCGGGTCGAGCTCCTCGCCCGGGAACATGTCGCCGACTCCGGAGATGTCCCGGAGGGGCGTGCCGGAGAGTGCGGCGAAGAGGAAGAACGAGCCGCCGAGCAGCGTGGCGCTACCGATGACGTACGTGGCGATCTGAATGGCTTGCTTCATGAGAGGTTCTCGTTCGAGGTGTCCGTCGTGGTCCTGCGGGCGGCGCGCATGAGCGCGGTTTCATCGAGCTGCTGCGCTTCGGCGGCCTCGACTTCGTACTTGTGTTCGGTGCGTGCCTTGTCCTCGAGACGCTCCAACGCGCGCACGTCGCGGCGACGTTCCTCCCAGGGAGTGCGCGCACGGTCGGCCTGGAACTGGGCGGTGGCGGCGAGCTCGCGGCGGCGCGTGAACTCGTGGTCCATGCGGTCGAGCTGTTGATGCGCCAACACGACCTCGCCGGGAGCGATCGAGCTGGTGCGCAGGTCCTCCGCGAGGATCTCGCGGGCCTGGACGCGATCGGCGTGCGCCTGGTCGCGATGCGCGCGCGCGGCGACGGCCTCCTGCTCGGCGGCACGCCACTCGGCGCGCGCCTGCTCCTCCTGGAGCGAGCGGACGCGGGCGAGGCGTGCGAGACGGAACGCGAAGCGCTTCACGCCGCGCCTCCGTCGGCGTTGGCCACCAGCGCCATCATGTCCGTCGTCTCGGGGAACGCGGTCAGGTCGTCCGTGGTCTGGCGCAGGAACGCATCGATCACGGGCATGCGGGTCAGCGCGCGGTCCAGGGCCTGGTTCGCGCCCGGGCGGTACGCGCCGATGTCGACCAGGTCCTTGCCGGACTCGTAGGCGGCGAGGTCCTCGCGCACGAGAGTCGCGGACTGCAGGTGGCTCGGGGTCGCCAGTTGCGGCATCAAGCGCGACAGGCTGGACAGCACGTCGATGGCGGGGAAGTGCCCCTTGTGCGCGAGGTCGCGCGACAACATCAGGTGACCATCGAGCAAGCCGCGCATCGTGTCGGCGACGGGTTCGTTCGGATCGTCCGCGTCCATCAGGACGGTCAGCAGCGCAGTGATGCTGCCCTTCGACGTGCGGCCCATGCGCTCGACGAGCTTGGGGACGGTCGCGAAGAAGCTCGGCGGGTAGCCGCGGACGGTGGGCGGTTCGCCGGCGGCCAGACCGATCTCGCGGGCGGCTGCTGCGAAGCGCGTGACGGAGTCCATGACCATCAGGACGTCGAGTCCCTGGTCGCGGAAGTGTTCGGCGACGGTGGTGGCGACGAAGGGCGCGCTGAAGCGTTCGATCGGCGACCGGTCGGACGTCGCGACGACCGTGACGGCGCGCTTCCGACCTTCCTTGCCGAGAACCTGGTCCAGGAAGTCCTGGACCTCGCGGCCCCGTTCGCCGACCAAGCACACGACGATGACGTCGGCGGCGGTGCCACGCGTGATCTGACCCAGCAACGTGGACTTGCCGACGCCGGAACCGGCGAAGATGCCCATGCGCTGGCCGCGACCCAAAGTGCACATCCCGTCGAGGACGCGCACGCCGGTCGGAAGCGGTGTGTCGATCGGCTTGCGCTCGCCGGGCAGCGGTGCGTCGCGGCGCACCGAGCGGCGTGCGGCGCGCGGCAAGGTCGGACGACCGTCGAGGGGCAGGCCGAACCCATCGAGCACGCGGCCCAGCAGTTCGTCACCGACGGCGACGCTGAACGGCCGACCGAGGGCGGTCACCGTTTGACGGGGTGCGATGCCGGCGACGTCGCCGTGCGGCATCAGGAGCGTACGCGTGCCGCGGAAGCCGACGACTTCGGCGTCGATGGGGCCCAGGTGGCCGCGATCGATGCGACACAGTTCACCTTGCGCGGCCGGGATGCCCTCGGCCTCGACCAGGACTCCCGATACGACCTCGACGTTGCCCCGGAACTTCGGGCGACCGGCGAGGCGCATGCCGTCCTTCATCTTGACGAGGTCGATCATGACAGGTCCTCGAGCAGTTGTTCGCGGATGGCGTCGAGCGTCGGCTCGAGTTCGCGCACCATGAGTCCACGCGACGTGGCCACGTGCAGGTCACCGGGATTCATCTCGGTGTCGGCCTCGATCTTCGTTCCGTTGCGGAAGACGACGCTCTGGAGCTTCTCGTAGTCCGCGGTGGCCACGTGGACGCTGCAGTCACCGCGACCGACGTCAGCCGCGTCCAAGGCACCGCGCACCATGCGCTCCAGGTTGTAGTCCCCGGCCTTCACCTGGCACTGCACGAGCTGCCGCGCGATCTCGACCGCGAGCTCGACGGCGTCGCGCGCCATGATGTCGGTGGCGGACTCGCGGAACTCCACGAGGTGCTCGACGGCGCTGTCGAACATCGGTCCGAACTGGGCCAGCGTCTGTTCCTGGCCGGCGGCGAAGCCGGCTTCACGAGCCGCTTCGATGCGGCGTTCCGTACGCTCGGCCAGCACGCTGGAAGCGTCGCGCGAGGTCAGTTCGGCGCCCGCGATGGGACCACCGACCGTCAAGGTGTGTCGTGTCGAGCGCATTACTTGACCAGTTCCTC